>NZ_JBHXLU010000021.1:0-41959 GCF_042720695.1 Streptomyces sp. NPDC058457
GCGGCGCCCATGGCGGCGCCCATGGCGGCGCCCATGGCGGCGCCCATGGCGGCGCCCATGACACCACCGATGGCAGCACCGATGCAGGCGCCCCCCATGGCCGCGACGGCCGCGGCGCCGATGGCCATGACCGCGCCGGCCGAAGCGATGATGGCCGCGCCCACCATGGCGATGCCCACCGCCGCTCCGGTCATGACGGCCCCGGTCATGACGGCCCCGGTCATGACGGCCCCGCTCCCCACCACCCCCCTGCCGACCGCGCCCCCGCAGGTCGCCGCCCCGGTCCCCGCCGCACCCGCGGCCGTGCCCGGCGCCTTCGCCGCCGATCCCGGTGCCTTCCTCCAGCCGGGCGTCGCGGCCGAGCCGGGCAAGGCCATGAAGGCGCTGGCTTTCGCGCGGGAGCAGATCGGCCGGCCGTGCGTATGGGGGGCGACCGGGCCCGGGGCGTACGACTGCTCCAGCCTGACCCAGGCCGCCTGGCGCGCCGCCGGTGTCATACTGCCGCGCAGCGCGCCGGAGCAGACCCTGGCCGGCACCCCGCTGACGCTGGCCGCCATCGAGCCCGGTGACCTGGTCTTCTTCTTCGACGACGACAGCCACGTCGGGATCTACGCGGGCGGCGGCACGATGGTGCACGCGCCCAGCCCGGGGGCGCTCATCCGCGAGGAGTCGATCTACAACGCCGGGGAGTCGGCGATCCACCGGGTGATCCGCCCGGCCTGAACCGGCCGGCACCGGCCTCCCCCGAGGTCAGACCCTCCGCCGCCGCGTGCGCCAGCTCTCGTGGTGGTCCAGGAGGGTCTCCTCGACGGGCCGGTAGGCAAGGCCCAGTTCGCGGACGCTTCGGCCGTTGTCGACGCGGAAGCGGATGCCGAGGTGCTTGCGTATGTAGTCCTGGGTGAGGCCGAAGAGGGGGCCGAGGACCCGTACCGGCCCGTGCGGGAGCGCGGTGCGCGGCAGACGCGGGTCCCAGGGGTGGCGGGTGCGGATGATCCGGGACATCTCGTGGAAGGACGTCATCGTCTCGTTGGCCACGATGTAACGGCCGCTCGCCGCCGGGTTCTCCGCCGCCGCTATGTGCGCGTCGGCCACGTCGCGGACGTCGGCGGTGGTGAAGCTGAAGTCCGGGGCGCCATAGCAGAAGTAGCCCTTGAACAGCTCGTCGAGCAGGAAGAGGCTGCCGGACTCGGAGGCGGGCGTCAGGGACGGGCCCAGGATCAGTCCCGGGTTGACGGACACCATGCGCCAGCGGTCCTGGGCGGCCTCGGCGTCCCGGGCGGCGCGCTCGGCGACCGTCTTGGCGTAGTGGTAGGGGTTGTTCGCCACCGTGCTGGTGGTGTTGAAGTACTTCTCCGTCAGCACCTCGCCGGCCATCTCGCGGACGTCGGCGTAGTCGCCGAAGATCGTGCCCACGGTGGAGGTGAAGACCAGGGTCGTCACCTCCGGGGTGCGCTCCACGCCGCCGAGGACGTTGCGGGTGCCGAGCAACGCCGGGTCCACCACGTCCCGTTGGCCGTCCTCGATCCGCTCGGGCATCAGGAACGGCGAGGCCACGTGGAAGACGGTCGCGCAGCCGCGGAACGCCTCGTCGAAGGAGCCGTCCTTGAGCAGGTCGGCCTCGAAGAGGGCGAGTCGGCCCGGGAAGGCCTCCTGGAGCTCCCACAGGGGCCGTACCTTCGTCGCGTCGGAGGCGCGGCGGACGGTCGCGCGGACCCGGTACCCTCGCTCCAGCAGCCGCCGTACCAGATGGCTGCCGACGAATCCGCTGCCACCGGTCACCGCGACGGTCGTCTCCCCGCGTGCGTCCACGCTTCCACCCCTCGCCCTCGGGCCACCGTGCCTCGGTGCGCCGCAGAGGACAGGTTGGTGCATGGCCGGGGCGCCCGCCAAGCACCGGGCGGCCACTGTGACGCCCGGGAAGCCATAAGCCGGGCCCGACAGAAGTCATAAGATCGCCTTATGGGGTCATAGAGCGGACCCGCGTACTAACTTAGGACTGCCTTAGTTTAGGCTTCCCGTTCGAGATCGCTTGTCCTCACTCGAAGGGAACCTGATCATGCCGCGCCCCCTGCGGGTAGCCATCGTCGGAGCCGGCCCCGCCGGGATCTACGCCGCCGACGCCCTGCTCAAGTCCGCGGTGGCCGCCGAGCCCGGCGTGTCCATCGACCTCTTCGAGCGGATGCCCGCCCCGTTCGGCCTGATCCGGTACGGCGTCGCCCCCGACCACCCGCGCATCAAGGGCATCATCACCGCCCTGCACCAGGTGCTCGACAAGCCGCAGATCCGCCTCTTCGGCAACGTGGACTACCCGACCGACATCAGCCTCGACGACCTGCGTTCCTTCTACGACGCGGTGATCTTCTCGACGGGTGCCACGGCCGACCGCGAGCTGCGGATACCCGGCATCGAGCTGGACGGCTCCCACGGCGCCGCCGACTTCGTCTCCTGGTACGACGGCCACCCGGACGTGCCGCGCACCTGGCCGCTGGAGGCCGAGAAGGTCGCGGTCCTCGGCGTCGGCAACGTGGCCCTGGACGTGGCCCGCATCCTCGCCAAGACCGCCGACGAGCTGCTCCCGACGGAGATCCCGCCGAACGTCCACGACGGCCTGAAGGCCAACAAGGCCCTCGAAGTGCACGTCTTCGGCCGCCGCGGCCCGGCGCAGGCGAAGTTCTCCCCGATGGAGCTGCGGGAGCTGGACCACTCCCCCAACATCGAGGTCATCGTCGACCCCGAGGACATCGACTACGACGAGGGCTCGATCGAGACCCGGCGCGGCAACAAGCAGGCCGACATGGTCGCCAAGACCCTGGAGAACTGGGCGATCCGCGACGTCGGCGACCGCCCGCACAAGCTCTTCCTGCACTTCTTCGAGTCGCCGGCCGAGATCCTCGGCGAGGACGGCAAGGTCGTCGGCCTGCGCACCGAGCGCACCGCGCTGGACGGCACCGGCAACGTCAAGGGCACCGGCGAGTTCAAGGACTGGGACCTCACCGCGGTCTACCGCGCGGTCGGCTACCTCTCCGACAAGCTGCCCAAGCTGCCCTGGGACATCGAGTCGGGCACGGTCCCGGACGAGGGCGGCCGGGTCGTCGAGGAGAGCGGCAGCCACCTCCGGTCGACGTACGTCACCGGCTGGATCCGCCGCGGCCCGGTCGGTCTGATCGGCCACACCAAGGGCGACGCCAACGAGACGGTGTCGAATCTGCTGGACGACTACGCGCACGGCCGGCTGCACACCCCGGAGGCCCCCGCGCCGGAGGCCGTGGAGGCATTCCTCGCGGAGCGCGACGTCCGCTTCACCACCTGGGAGGGCTGGCACAAGCTGGACGCCGCCGAGAAGGCACTGGGCGAGCCGCAGGGCCGCGAGCGCGTCAAGCTCGTGGAGCGCGAGGACATGCTCCGCGAGAGTGGTGCGTGAGGCACTGACGCCGAACGGGGCCCGCCCCTGAGCGGATGGGCGGGCGGGCCCCGTTCGCCGCACCATTGTGCGGGGCGTGCCGGATCAAGGGCACGAGTGAACCGGCGTCGTACGACGCACACGATGTGCGCCCCGGGTGCGGGGCGCACACCCCGTGCGCGGGCGGCCCCGCCCGGCGGGCCACGCTCCCGAGCGGGGATACTGGAAGACGCAGCCCGCTCCCACCAGCAGATTGGCCCATGTCGAACTCCGCCGCCGACCGCGCCGTCCTTCCGCCGACCGTCTGGCCCGCTCGCGGCCGCCACACGGGCCCGCACTCCGAAGAGGTGATCCGCAGGATCCTGCGCCGCCGCAAGGAGACCGGCGCCCTCGACGACTTCGCCGAACCCCCGGTGCCCGACGACTTGGCCCGGCGGGTCTTCGAGGCCCGCTGGCGCGTCGACGACGGCACCGTGACGGTGCGCGCCCGGCTCACCCTCGTCGACCTGCAGGGCCGGCAGGCGGGCCGGGAGTGGCAGCTCGTCGCCGAGGCCGACCGGCCCTGGGACGAGGCCTGGCCCTCCCCCGCGGCGATGTTCTGGCCGGACGGCGAGGAGGCCGGTGACGGCGGCGAGGCCGCCTGGGACTACCACCCGGCCGTGGCGGGCGTGCGGCTGCGCACGGTCAACCCGCTGCCCGGCGACGACAAGGACATGCGCCGGGTGCTGCGGGACGCGGCGAAGGACGCCTGGTGCGTCAACCTCGTCGTGCACGAGGCGATGACGCCCGACACGCTCGGCCGGCTGCCGCTGGTCCGGCGGCTGCCGCCCGGCCTCGCGCACCGCGTGGTGGAACACCGCGCCGCGCCCCAGCAGTTCCGAGCCGTCAACTGGGCGCTGCGCGACCTCGGTGCCGAGGTCCCGCGCGGCGGCGCCGTGCTGCTGCCCCCGGACCCGGCGCCGTCGGACTACGACGCGCAGGAGTACGCGGTGCGCAGCGTCTTCCTGGACGGCTCGGAGCCCACCGAGTTGATCGCCGCCCTGCGCCGGTTCGCGGCACTTGCGAAGCCCGCGCCGCAGGGCGCCGAGGAGGCGCTGGCCGATCTGCGCGACAACTGGACCCTGATGACGCTGGAGGAGGAGCTGGCGCGCGAACGGGGGCGCGTCGCGCAGTACGCCGAGGCGCTGGAGGCCATGACCAGGTCCCGGGACCTGTACCGGGAGGCCGCCGAGCGGGCCGGCGAGGCGCTCGCCGCCCTCCGCGACACCCCCGCCCCGCCCGCACCGGCGCCCCAACCCGCCTCCCCCCTCCAGCAGTTGACCCGCGCCTTCAAGGGGCTGCGGGCCCCGAAGGAGAATGCGGAACCGACGGCCATGCCCGGGGACGAAACCGGGAACACGGACCAGTGAGAGACCCCGGGCCGGATCGGGGCCGGACGACAGGACAGCCATGGACACCACCACGACCGTGCTCGTGATCTGCGCGATCGTCGCCGCGGCCCTGCTGGCGGGCGCCGTCGCCCTACTCGTACGACTGGTCCGCACCCGGCGCACCCTGCGCCGGGCCGGGCTGCCGACCGGCTCGCGCTGGGTGTTCTGGGGCGCCGTGCTGTATCTGGTGCTCCCCACCGACCTGCTGCCCGACCCGATCTACCTGGACGACATCGGCGTCCTGCTGCTGGCCCTGCGCTCGATGCGGGCGGCCCTGCCGGCGGAGGACCCGGAACTCTGACCCGCCCGGCATGACAGAGTGACGCAAGCCACATTCGCCGGTGTCCCCGGTCCGTCCGCGGTGTCCGGGAGGACGGTCACCTGGCGCTTCGGCCGGCGGGCGCGGGCCGAGCCGGCCGGCGCCGTGGCCGCCACCGCCGTGGGTCCGTGTCGCGGAGGTGCGTTTTCGGGCCGTCGTGACGCATTCTTGCTGTGTCACCCACCCGGCGGTGCGCGGACTAGGTAGGACCCGATGACTGGGAGCGGCGAGCCCATGGGCCGGGCGCGTGAGCGGCTGACCGCGCTGCTGGTCGAGGCCTCGACCGGCGCCCTGGGCGCGGCGGGCGGCCACGTCGCCGGGGTGTACCTGCGCTCCGGTACCCCGGGACTGCTGCGCCTGGCCACGCTGGTGGGACTTCCCGGCCCGCTGTTCCGGCCCTGGTGGCGGCTGCACGTGGACCGGCCCTTCCCGGTGGCCGACGCCTACCGGCTCGGTGTGCGGGTGGTGCTGCCCGACGCCACCGAGATGGTGCGCCGGTATCCCCAGTTCGCGGCGGGCCTGCCGTTCCAGTTCGGGTCGGTGTACACGCCCGTGCCCGGCGCGGAGCCGTCCTTCGGGGTGCTGACCGTGCTGCGTCCCGCGACCCCGGACACCGTGGACGAGCTGCCCGACCTGGACCGGCTGGGCCGGCTGGCCGAGCGGCTGGGGGCCGGACTGCGCGAGCTGGTGGCCGAGGAGGGCGACGCGGCGGTCGCCTGGGAGGGCGAGCCGGTGTGCATACGGCCGCCCGCGCCACGGCCCGGGGCGGCCCGGGTGGGCCGCTTCACCTGGGATCCGGTCACCTCGGCGGTGCGCGCGGACGACCGGCTGCACGCCCTGCTCGGCATGGCGCCGGAGGACTTCCCCGGTACCGGAACCGAACTGGCCGTGGCCGTGACGCCCGACGACGCCGACGACGTGCTGGCCGCGCTGCGCGAGACCGCGGCCGGCAAGCCGCCGCACTCCCCGCTGCGGGTGCGGGCCGCGGACGGCGCCCCGCTCCTCCTGGAACTGTGGCCGCCGCCCGGCGCCGCCGACCCGTCCCTGGTCTCCGGGATCGTCGTCGACCCGGGCCCGGCCGCGGCCGCCGACGGAGCGGCCGACCTGCTGCCGCAGGGCGTCTTCTGCCTGGACCGCACGGGGGTCGTCCGCTACGTCAACCCGGCCGTCGTCCATCTGTCGGGCCGGCCGCGCTCCGAGCTGCTCGGCCGGCCCGTGTGGGAGGCGATGCCGTGGCTGAGCGGTCCGCCCTACGACGACCACTGGCGGGGTGCGCTGCTGGCCCGCGGTCCGGTGCACTTCCAGGTCCGGTGCGAGGACGTCGCCGAGGGCGAGTGCCTCGCTCTGTCCCTGCACCCGGGCCCGGACCTCATCACCGGAACGGTCGTCCCGGCGAGCCGGATCGACCCGGCCGTGCACCTGCCCCACCCGGTCGAGCCGGGCACGGCAGCCGAGCCGAGCACGGCGACCGGGCCGAGCACCGCGACCGGGCTCGGGCGGCCCGGTGGGCCGGGCGTGCCCGGTGGGCCGGGCGTGCCCGGTGGTCCTTCGATGGCCCCGCTGTACCGGCCGATCGCTCTGGCCATCGCGCTGACCGACGCGGTGACCGCCCAGCAGGTCTCCGCGGTGGTGATGCAGGAGCTGCTCCCCGCGTTCGGCGGCCGCCGGCTGGCCATCTACCTGCTCCAGGACCGGCATCTCTACCTCGCCTGGGAGACCGGCTTCCCGCCGGGCTTCCTCGCCCCGTTCGACGGGGTCGGCCTGGACGCCCGCATCCCCGGTGTCGAGACCCTCACCACCGGCAGGCCGCTGTTCTTCGAGTCGATGCGGCAGTTGGCGGACACCTACCCGGGCCTCCCCCTGGACACCGACGTGGGCGCCCGCGCCTTCCTGCCGCTGATCGCCTCGGGGCGCCCGGTCGGCACCTGCATCCTCGGCTTCGACGTCGAGCGCGGTTTCAGCACCGAGGAGCGCACCGTCCTCACGGCCCTCGCGGGCCTGATCGCGCACGCGATGGAGAAGGCCCGGCGCTACGACAGCGAGGCCGCCCTCGCCCGCGGTCTCCAGCAGGCGCTGCTGCCCCGCCGGCTGTCGGCACACCCCCGGGTGGAGACCGCGGGCCGGTATCTGCCGGGCACCCAGGGCATGGACGTGGGCGGCGACTGGTACGACGTCGTCGGGTCGGGCGACGGTCTCGCCCTGGTCATCGGCGACGTCCAGGGGCACGGCGTGCAGGCGGCCGCCACCATGGGGCAACTGCGCAGCGCGGTAAGGGCGTTCGCGCTCAGCGACCGGCCGCCCGACGAGGTGCTGAGCGGCACCAACCGGCTGCTCATCGACCTCGACCCGGGTCAGTTCGCGAGCTGCTGCTATCTGCGCCTTGACCCCGCCACCGGGCTCGTCCGGATCGCCCGGGCCGGTCATCCGCCGCCCCTGTTGCGCGATCCGGACGGCCGCACCCGCGTCCTGGAGATACCCGGCGGTGTGGTCCTGGGCGTGGATCCGCGGGCCCGGTATCCGGTGACCGAGCTGGAGCTGGCGCCGGACGCGATCCTCGCCCTGTACACGGACGGGCTGGTGGAGCGGCCGGGCGCGGACATCGACGAGGGCATAGCCGCGCTGGGGGCGGCCCTGTCCGAGGCCGGGGCGGTGCCGGGGCGGCCCGGCGGCCGGACCCTGACCGGAGTGGCCGACCGGCTGACCGCCATGGCCCGGCACGCCACCGACCGCCCCGACGACGTGGCACTGCTGCTCGCCACCCGCCGCCCGGAGCCCGCGCGCCGAGGGTGATCAGGACACAACGGGGTATCTCGCCGGTTACCTCAGGGGGCGCTCTCGCCTCGCGGGGCGGGGCAGTGTAGACATGGGCTCATGGTCCGTCAGCCCGGCCGGTCCGACCCTCGGCCGTCCCGATCCGGGACTCCGCGCGCGCCGCTCGCCCAGCGGGAGCGGGAGACCGGCGGGCCGGGGCGTATCCGGTCCGGACGGCTGTGGTCGGCGCTGAGCGGACGCAGCGTGGCCGGGCAGGTCTTCGTGCTGCAGGTGGCGATCGTGCTGCTCCTGATCGTGTCGGCCGTGCTGGCCCTGGTGCTCCAGGTACGGCACGACAGCACCACCGAGGCCCGCAACCGGTCCCTGGCCGTCGCCCAGACCTTCGCCGAAGCCCCCGGCACCGCGGCGGCGCTGCGGCTGCCCGACCCCACGAAGGTGCTCCAGCCACGGGCCGAGGCGGCCCGCAAGGCGACCGGCGTGGACTTCATCGTCGTCATGAACACCGACGGGATCCGGTACACGCACCCCAAGCCGGACCGCATCGGCAAGAAGTTCGTCGGGACCATCGGGCCCGCGCTGGCCGGCGGGACGGTCACCGAGGAGGTCCACGGCACCATCGGGGAGCTGGTGCAGGCCGTGGTCCCGGTCCGGGACGCGAACGGCAAGGTGGTGGGCCTGGTGTCGGCCGGCATCACCACCGCGCACGTGGGCGGCACCGCCGACCAGCAGCTGCCGCTGCTGCTGATCGCGGCCGCCGCGGCACTGGCGCTGGCGACCGCGGGAACGGCGCTGGTCAGCCGGCGGCTGCTGCGCCAGACGCACGGCCTGGGCCCGGACGAGATGACCCGGATGTACGAGCACCACGACGCGGTGCTGCACTCCGTGCGGGAGGGTGTGCTGATCGTCGACGGCGACGGCCGGCTGATGCTCGCCAACGACGAGGCACAGCGCCTGCTGGACCTGCCCGGGGACGCCGAGCGCCGCCGGGTCCTGGACCTCGGCCTGGACACGGAGACGGCGTCGCTGATCGGCTCGGGACGGGTCGCCACCGACGAGGTGCACCTGGTCAAGGACCGGCTGCTGGCCGTCAACCAGCGCCCCATCGCGGTACGCGGCGGCCCGCCCGGGAGCGTCACCACCCTGCGCGACTCGACCGAGCTGCGCGCCCTCTCCGGGCGCGCCGAGGTGGCCCGCGAACGCCTGAACATGCTGTACGACGCCGGGGTGGGCATCGGCACCAGCCTGGACGTCACCCGCACCGCCGAGGAGCTGACGGAGCTGGCCGTGCCGCGGTTCGCGGACTACGCCACCGTCGACCTGTACGACGCGGTCCTCAAGGGCGAGGAGCCGAAGCCCGGGGACGCGCTGCGCCGGGTGGCGTTCGCCGGCATCCGCAAGGACGCCCCGCTGTACCCGGTCGGCGAGCGGTTCCAGTTCGTGCCGTCCTCGCCGCAGGGCCGGAGCCTGGAGAGCGGCGAGTCCGTCGTCGAGCCGCGGCTGCGGGACTCGCCCGGCTGGCGGTCCCAGGACGTGGAACTGACCGGACGGATCCTGGAGTTCGGCATCCACTCGCTGATCACGGTGCCGCTGCGGGCCGGGAACCTGGTGCTGGGCCTGGCCAACTTCTGCCGTTCGGAGAAGCCCGCACCGTTCGACGCCGAGGAACTGGCCCTCGCGGAGGAGCTGGTGGCGCGGGCCGCCGTCTCCATCGACAACGCCCGCCGGTACACGCGCGAGCACAGCATGGCGGTGACGCTGCAGCGCAGCCTGCTGCCGCGCAGTCTGCCCGCGCAGAGCGCCCTGGACATCGCCTACCGCTATCTGCCGGCCCAGTCGGGGGTGGGCGGCGACTGGTTCGACGTGCTGCCGCTGTCCGGGGCCCGGGTGGCGCTGGTGGTCGGGGACGTGGTGGGGCACGGGCTGCACGCGGCGGCGACCATGGGGCGGCTGCGCACCGCCGTGCACAACTTCACGGCGCTCGACCTGCCGCCCGACGAACTGATGGGTCTGCTGGACGAGCTGGTGGGCCGTATCGACCAGGACGAGACCCCCGCGGACGACGCGGACAGCCCGGCCACGATCACCGGGGCGACCTGTCTGTACGCGATCTACGACCCGGTGTCCCGGCGCTGCACGGTGGCCCGGGCCGGTCATCCGCCGCCGGCACTGGTGGGCCCCGACGGCAGCGTGGAGTTCCCGGACGTGCCGGCGGGCCCGCCGCTGGGCGTGGGGGGACTGCCTTTTGAGACGGCCGATCTTGAACTTCCCGAGGGCAGCAGTCTGGTCCTCTACACCGACGGCCTGGTCGAGGACCGGCAGCGGGACATCGACGAGGGCCTCGAACTGCTCGCCGGCGCCCTGGAGTCGGCGGTCGGCTCGACCCCCGACGACACCTGTGCGGCCGTGCTGGAGCGGCTGCCGGCCCGCCCCAGCGACGACGTGGCGCTGATCGTCGCCCGCACCCGGGCGCTCGGCGCGGACCGGATCGCCGAGTGGCAGGTGCCGGCCGATCCGGCGGCCGTCTCCGAGGTCCGGTCCAAGGTGACCCGTCAACTGGCGGAGTGGGACCTGGACGAGCTGTCGTTCACCACCGAGCTGATCCTCAGCGAGCTGGTCACCAACGCCATCCGGCACGGCCGGCCGCCCATCGGGGTACGGCTGCTGCGCGACCGGGCGCTGATCTGCGAGGTGTCCGACGCCAGCACGACCTCGCCGCATCTGCGGTACGCGGCGAGCACCGACGAGGGCGGCCGGGGCCTGTTCCTGGTCGCGCAGCTGTCCGAGCGCTGGGGCACCCGCTACACGCCCGCCGGGAAGGTCATCTGGGCGGAGCAGCCGCTGCCATGACCCTCAGCCCAGCGCGCGGTCGAGGTTGAAGGCGGCGCTGATGAGGGAGAGATGGGTGAACGCCTGAGGGAAGTTGCCCTGTTGCTCGCCGGTGCGGCCGATCTCCTCGGCGTACAGGCCGAGATGGTTGGCGTAGGTGAGCATCTTCTCGAAGGCGAGCCGGGCCTCGTCCACGCGTCCGGCGCGGACCAGGGCCTCCACGTACCAGAAGGAGCAGATGGAGAAGGTGCCCTCGTCGCCGCGGAGTCCGTCGGGGCTGGCCTGCGGGTCGTAACGGTAGACGAGGGAGTCGGAGACCAGGTCCTCGGTGAGGGCGTCCAGGGTGGACAGCCACTTGGGGTCGGTCGGGGCGATGAACTTGGCCAGGGGCATCATGAGCAGCGAGGCGTCGAGGACGTCGCCGCCCTCGTGCTGGACGAACGCACCGCGCCGCTCGGACCAGCCGCGGTCCATGATCCACCGGTAGATGGTGTCGCGGCACTGCCGCCAGCGGGGCAGGTCGGCGGGCAGGCCGCGCCGGTTGGCGAGGCGGATCGCCCGCTCGACGGCGACCCAGCACATCAGACGCGAGTAGAGGAAGTTCTTGCGGCCGCCGCGGGTCTCCCAGATGCCCTCGTCGGGCTGGTCCCAGTGGTCGCAGACCCATTCGACGAGGCGGGTGACGTCGTCCCACTGGCCGCTGGAGATGGGCTCGGCCCACTTGTCGTAGAGGTAGATCGAGTCGATGAGGGCGCCGTAGATGTCGAGCTGGAGCTGGCCTGCCGCGCCGTTGCCGACCCGGACCGGGGCGGAGCCGCAGTGGCCCTCCAGGTGCGTGAGCTCGCGTTCGGGCAGGTCGGAGCGGCCGTCGATGCCGTACATGATCTGCAACGGGCCGGAGGCGAAGCCGTCGCCGGGGCTGATGTAGGTGGTCACGAACTTCATGAAGGCCGCGGCCTCGCTGCTGAAGCCGAGCCGCAGCAGGGCGTAGACGGCGAAGGCGGCGTCGCGGATCCAGACGTAGCGGTAGTCCCAGTTGCGTTCGCCGCCGAACTGCTCGGGGAGGCTGGTGGTGGGCGCGGCGACGATGGCGCCGGTGGGCGCGTAGGTGAGCAGCTTCAGGGTGAGCGCCGAGCGGTGCACCATCTCGCGCCAGCGGCCCCGGTAGCGGGACTGGTGCAGCCAGCGCCGCCAGTAGCAGACCGTCGTTTCGAACTGGCGCTCGGCCTCGGCACGGGCGCAGCCGCGCGGGGCGATGTCCTCGCCGGCCTGGTCGAGGGCGAAGACGGCGGACTCGCCCTCGGAGAGCTTGAAGTCGGCACAGGCGTCCGGGCCGTCGCTCTCCAGGGCCACCGTGGAGGTGAGCAGCAGGGCCTTGGCCGCGGACTCGAACAGGGCGGTGTCACCGAGTATGCGCAGGGTGTGCGGGTCGGCACCGTAGTTGAAGCGGGGGGCCACCCGGACCCGGAAGGGGACGGTGCCGCGCACGCACAGCACCCGGCGGATCAGCCGGTGCCGCTCGCACTCGGCCGGCTCGCCCGACTCGCCCGTCACCGGCATGAAGTCCTGGACCTCGCCGACTCCCTCGTCGGTGTAGAACCGGGTGATCAGCACATTGGTGTCGGGGAAGTAGAACTGCTTGGTCCGGGCCGGTACGGCCGCGGCCAGCGCGAAGAAACCACCGCGCTCGGCGTCCAGGACGGCGGCGAAGACGCTGGGGGCGTCGAAGGACGGGCTGCAGTACCAGTCGATCGTGCCGTTGCTGCCGACCAGGGCCACGCTGCGCAGATCGCCGATCAGCCCGTGCTCGGCGATCGGCAGGTAGCGGGGGCTCCCGGGCGCATTCTGATAGAACGACTGTTCGGCCATCGTGACGGCCTCCCCGGAACGGATGTATCGCTACCTTACAGCTTAAAAGGGGCGCTATCCTTCCCGCACCGGCTGCCGGCACCGGGCAGGGCCCTGGGCCGCTCGGGATGCGGGGTGCGGCCGGGCGGGCAATCGTGAGAGTGTGCACCCCGCTCCGTGAAGGAGAGACCATGTCGACCACAGAACCCGAAGCGTCCCGGTCGCCCGACGACCGCGCCACCCCGGACTCCCTGCTGCACAGCGCCCCCGGCACCGGGGTGGCGCCCGAAGACCTGGTGATGGCGTCCGGCCGGGACGTCACCCCGGCCACGCTCGAATGGGCCAGGAAGAAGATGGAGCGCGAGGGGCCGAACTGCATCGAGCGGCTCCTGCCCTGACTCCGGCGGCGCGACGACCATGCCGACCAGGCGCAGTCTCCTCGGGCTGCTCGGCACGGCGGGCCTGACCCCGTCCGTGCCCGGTGCCGTCGCACCGCACTCCCCTGTCGCCGCACCGCACTCCGCTCCGGCCTCCGCCGGATCCGCGGCCGACGGAGGCGCGGCGCACGCCCGGTTCATGAACCTCGCGATCGAGGAGGCGCAGCGGAACCCTCTCTACCCCTTCGGGGCGGTGTTCGTGCACTCCGGCCGGGTACTGGGGCAGGGCGTCAACGCCTCGGCCGAGAACCCCTCGTACCACGGGGAGATGGTCGCGATGGCCGACTACGTGCGCAGGGCCGGCAACCACGGCTGGGCCGCGACGACGCTGTACTCGACCGCGGAGCCCTGTGCCATGTGCATGAGCGCCTGCGCCTGGGCGGGGGTCGGCCAGGTGGTCTGGGGGACCTCGATCGAGGAGCTCGGCCGCACCGGTCTCGACCAGATCGCGATCCCGGCGGCCGAGGTGGCGCGGGCGGCGAGCCCCTTCTACTCCCCCGGGCTGCTCGGCGGAGTACTCGCCGAAACGACGGACGCCCTGTTCCGGCGCGCGCAGCTGCTGCGCGCGGGCCGTACCGGCGGGCCGCCCTAGCCGACCGGGCCGGGGCCCGCGAGGTGCGCAACGGCCCAGGTCCGTACCGGATTTCACGAGCAGGTTGCCCGTTCACCCTTTCGAAGCAGGGCCGCGTGCTGACAGACTCCGCAGGGTGCGCGATTTCGACATGCTTGTCATCGGATCCGGACCCGGCGGCCAGAAGGCCGCCATCGCCGCGGCCAAGCTCGGCCGCCGGGTCGCCGTCGTCGACAGCCCCGACATGGTCGGCGGCGTGTCCATCCACACCGGGACCATCCCCTCGAAGACCCTGCGCGAGGCGGTCCTCTACCTGACCGGTCTCACCCAGCGGGATCTCTACGGCCAGAGCTACCGGCTGAAGGAGGAGATCACCGTCGCCGACCTGACCGCGCGCACCCAGCACGTGGTCAGCCGCGAGGTGGACGTCATCCGCAACCAGCTCTCCCGCAACCATGTCACCCTGTGCTCCGGCACCGGCCGGTTCGTCGACCCACACACCGTCGCCCTGCGCGAACCGAGCGGCAACGAACGGCTGTTGACCTCGGAGCACATCGTCATCGCCACCGGCACCCGGCCGGCCCGCCCGGACAGCGTCGCGTTCGACGGCCGCACCGTCATGGACTCGGACAACGTGCTGTCGCTGGAGCGGGTGCCGCGCTCCATGGTCATCGTCGGCGCCGGTGTCATCGGCATGGAGTACGCCAGCATGTTCGCCGCGCTCGGCAGCAAGGTCACCGTGGTCGAGAAGCGCGCGGCCATGCTCGACATGTGCGACGTCGAGGTCGTGGAGTCGCTCAAGTACCACCTGCGGGACCTGGCCGTCACCTTCCGGTTCGGGGAGACCGTCGCCGCCGTCGAGCGGCACACCCGGGGCACGCTGACCGTGCTGGAGAGCGGCAAGAAGATACCGGCGGACACGGTGATGTACTCGGCGGGCCGCCAGGGCCTGACCGACGGACTGGACCTGGAGAGGGCGGGCCTGTCCGCCGACCGGCGCGGCCGGATCACGGTGGACGAGCACTTCCGCACCGAGGTGCCGCACATCTACGCCGTCGGCGACGTCATCGGCTTCCCCGCGCTCGCCGCGACGTCGATGGAACAGGGCCGGGTCGCCGCGTACCACGCCTGCGGGGAACCGGTCGGACAGATGGACAACCTGCAGCCCATCGGCATCTACACCATCCCGGAGATCAGCTTCGTCGGCCGGACCGAGGACCAGCTCACCGAGGACTGCGTGCCGTTCGAGGTCGGGGTGGCCCGCTACCGGGAGCTGGCCCGGGGCCAGATCATCGGCGACTCGCACGGCATGCTCAAGCTCCTGGTCTCCCCCGACGACCGGCGACTGCTCGGCGTGCACTGCTTCGGTACCGGAGCGACAGAACTGATCCATATCGGCCAGTCGGTGATGGGCTGCGGCGGCACGGTCGACTACTTGGTGGACGCGGTGTTCAACTACCCGACGCTCGCGGAGTCTTACAAGGTCGCGGCCCTGGACGCCACCAACAAGCTGCGGCAGCTCGACCGGCTGGAGGACTGAGGGGCTTCAGGAACCACTGCTTCCGGTGTGAGGGTTGGGCTCCCCAAGTGGCATATGTGATTACCGGTCGGTCAGCTTGAAAGGTCAAAGAGGGCCGCTATAGTCACACCCACACACGCGGTGTGACCGTCCGCCGACTCTCGGCATGCGGCCTTCACCACGCCTTTCTTCTCCTGGCCGGCCCTTGCCCCGAGGCCATCCCTCACCGGGTCCGAGGACGGTCGCGCACCCCCCACCCGTACCGCCGCGGGCCTGCACTCCTGTGCGCCGTGCACGACCGGAAAGCAGCACAACCTATGAGCAACAACAGGGGCAGAGGGCTGCAGGCCAACGCCCTCGGCACGTTCGACACGGTGGTCATGGCCATCGCGGGCAGCGCACCGGCGTACTCGCTGGCCGCGACCACCGCGGTGCTGGTCGGGTCGGTGGGGCTGGCCAGTCCGGCCGCCCTGCTGTGGTGTGCGATACCGATGCTGGGCATCGCGCTCGCCTTCAGCTACCTGGGCCGGATCGACGTGAACGCGGGCGCCAGCTACTCCTGGGTGGGCCGCACCCTGCACCCGTTCCTCGGCTTCGTCAGCGGCTGGGCGCTGGTGGTGTCCGCGACCATCTTCATGGTGGCCGGCTCACTGCCCGCCGGGTCGATGACGCTGTCCCTGTTCGACTCGGGCCTCGCCGACAACGTGGCGTTGTCGACGGTGGTCGGCGCCGCCTGGTTCCTGGTCATGCTGGCGGTGGTGCTCGGCGGCGCCCGCCTCACCGTCCGCGCCCAGCTGCTGATGTCCGGCATCGAGCTGGCGGTCCTGCTGCTGTTCGCGGTGCTGGCCCTCTTCCACACCGGCAACGCCCGTGCCTTCGACTGGTCCTGGCTCGGCTTCTCGCACTTCGACGGCGTCTCCGGCTTCGCCTCGGGCGCGCTGATCGCCGCGTTCTACTACTGGGGCTGGGACGTCACCAGCAACCTCAGCGAGGAGACCCGCAACTCCCGCCGTACCACCGGCCTCGCCGGCCTGATCGGCGTGGGCATCGTCTTCGCCCTGTTCGAGGTGTTCACGATCGCCGTGAACGTCATCCTGTCCTCGGACCAGATCGCGGCGAACGACGCCAACGTGCTGGGCGTGCTGGGCGAGGAGATCTGGCCGGGCTGGGGCGGCAAGCTGCTCATCGTCGCCGTGATGCTGTCCACCATCGCCACCCTGGAGACGACCCTCATCCAGGTCACCCGCTCGCTGTTCGCGATGGGCCGCGACCGTACGATGCCGACCGCGCTGGGCAAGGTGCACCGCACCTGGAACACCCCGCACGTGGCGATCGGCGTGGTCGGCGCGGTGGCGCTGACGCTGTTCATCGCCTCCAACGCGCTGGGCTCGGTGGGCGAGATCCTCTCCGACGCCATCTCGGCGATCGGCCTGCAGATCGCCGTCTACTACGGTCTCGCGGGCCTCGCGGTGGTCGTGGCCTACCGCAAGATGCTGTTCAGGTCGGCGGGCAACTTCCTGCTCGGCGGGCTGTGGCCGCTGTGCGGCGCCCTGTTCATGTTCTGGATCTTCGTCGAGTCGCTGGGCGAGCTGAGCACCGCGGCGATCGCGATCGGCATCGGCGGCCTGGCCGTCGGCCTGATCCCGATGCTCTGGTACTGGAAACAGGGCAGCGACTACTACCGGCCGGCCAAGCTGGACGCCACCCGCATGGTCGAGGCCGACCTCGTCCCCGACGAACACGTCACCGCACATGCCCGGGCTTACGAAGGCCTCCCCACCGATTTCTGAGGTACGAGTCCGATGGCGCGCGACCGCTTCGCCCCCGACTTCGACCCGGACTGCGGGGACCAATCCCTCACCTCGGCCCGTCAGGACATCGTCATCGGCCGCTGGCAGGGCCTCCGGGAACTGCTGCGGGCCACCGGCCCGGACTGGCTGGTCCGGGGGCACCGGGTGCGGCTCCTTGCGCAGGCCTGCGCGGGCAGCTCGACGGCGGAGTCCTGGCTGGCCGCCGAGCCGCACGGCGCCGACGCGCTGGTGCTGCGCGCGGCGACCGAGACGGCCCGGGCGTTCACCCTGGCCATCTCGGCGGGCCGGGGCATCCCGATCGACCGGGCCAGGATCGACACCGCCGTGCTGGCCTGCCTGACCGCCGCCGAGGCGTACCCGCAGGACCCGACCCCCTGGGTCTCCCTGATCTCGGTGGCCCGGCTGTATCCGACCGGGGTGCGCCGGCAGGAACTCGCCCGCTGGTGGGACGAGTTGCACCGGCGCGACCCGTACAACGTGGAGGGCCATCTCCAGGTGCTCCACTACTACTCCGCGCGCTGGCACGGCACGCACGGCCTGATGTACGACTTCGCCCGGGACGCGGCCGGGGTCGCCCCGCCGGGGTGCGCGCTGCCCGTCCTGGTGCAGTACGCCCGCGTCGAGGAGTTCCGGTACGCCCTCGACGCGGCGGCGGGACAGCAGAACGCGGTCGCGCTCAGCCAGCACTGGAAGCACGACGGCGCGGTCAGCGACGTACGGCGCACCTGGGAGCGCTGGATCGCCCAGCGCGGCGAGGCCCCGGTCGCCCCGGGCGAGCTGCGTGACCTCAACTACCTGACGCACGCGGCCTGTCAGGCAGGCGTCACGGACCTCGCCGTGGACCTGCTGCGACTCATGGGGCGACGGGCCACCCGCACACCCTGGTCGTACACCGGCGACGCGGAGAAGCAGATCATCAAGTGGCGGGCGGACCTGAAGCTACGCGGCTGACGGGGCCCCTCGCCGTCCGCACGGCCGACGGCGAGGGGCCTGGCCGAGTGGTCGGTGTGCGGCTACCGCAGCAGGGCCTCCAGCAGGTCGGTGCCGAGGCGTGCGCAGGTGGCGAGGTCGAGTTCGTAGCGTACGTAGCGTCCTCGGCGGTGGGTGACGAGCAGTCCGGCCTTCTTGAGTACCGCCAGTTGTCGGGACACCTCGGGCGCGGTGAGCTGCCAGTAGGCGGCGAGTTCGCCCGTCGTGTGCGGGCCGCGGGCCAGCGTGCGGCACAGGCGCAGGCGTACCGGGTGGGCGAGTGCGTCGAGGCGGCGGCGGACCGCTTCGGGCGCCGCGGGGTGGTCGAGGCCGGGCCGGGCGGCGGGGTACTGGACGACGGGATGCCAGCCGGGTGAGAAGACGATGGTCAGGTGCGGGCGGCCGAAGTCGCTGGGGATGAAGGTGAGCCCGGTTTCGGTGGTGGTGCCGGTACTGACGTCCTGGAGCTTGTCGATGACGATGCGCCGCCGCCGGTGTGCCGTGTCGAGGGTGATGGCGCTGGAGACGGCGGCCAGGGTCTGCTCCGGGCCGTGCCGGCTCCACAGGTCGGACTTCTGGCGGGCGTCGGCGGCGAGGTGATGCCGGACACGGTGCCAGGTGTCGGCGAAGAACGCCTCCTCGCAGTCGTGCAGGAGCCTGCGCACCCAGTCGCGTACGGCCGGAGGGTCCGCGAGCAGCCGCTCCGCGAAGGCCGCCTGCCGTGGCCCGCCCGCCCGGGCCACCTCCAGCGCCTGCTCCCGGTCCGCCGGGTCGCTGAGCGGTGACCCCGGTGTCCCGTGCGCGGACGCCGTGGCGCGCTGGGAGGTGAGTGCCGCCGTGACATAGGCCTCGTCCGAGATGCGGTCGACGGCGTCCAGTTCGTCGGCCAGCGTCGCGCCGGGGCGGCCGGGCAGGAGGAAGTCCGCGCGGGCCGACCTCCACAGGGCCTCCGCGTCGAGCAGCCGGTCGGCGAGACCGGGCGGGAGCGAGGAGAGGGTGGCCGTGGCCCAACCGAGCAGCTCCGGATGATGGTTGGGCTCGGACAGAACGTGCAGCATCGCGGTCAGCTCGGCCAGTGGTGAGGGCACGAAGCGGATCTGCTCATGCGGCAGTCCCGTGATGTCGATGGTCACGCTCATGGACTCATCGTCGCAGCCGGAGGCGGGCGGCCCAGCCCGGCGCGAAGTGGATTGGCGCTGATCGTCAATCCAGGTGCCCGGCGGTGCAACCGGCGGGGACCGTGACTGCCATGAGGACGGACACCGATACGCATTCGAATCCGGGCCCGGGCACGGGAACTGCACGGAACGCCGGGGCCCTCGTCAGGCTGACCCGGTTGCCGCGGGTCCCGGGCAGCGGCCGGTACACCTCGGCGCTGCTGGTGGACGCCCTGGCCGCCGGGCTGATGCGGCCCTTCCTGCTGCTGTACGGGATCAGCGTGCTGCACCTGGACGCGCGCGACGCCGGGCTCGCACTGTCCGCCGGGATGCTGGCGGGCCTGGGCGCCATTCCCCTGACCGGCCGGTGGATCGACCGCGGCGCCCTCACGACGCCGGTGACCGCGACGCTGCTGGTACGGGTCGGGGGAACCGTCGTACTGCTGGCGGCCACCGGACCGCTCGGATACGCGGCGGCGGCGGTGTTGCTGGGCATCGGCGTCCAGTGCTGGCCCGCGGCCCACGCCGCCATGGTCGCCGCCCTCGCCGACGACCGGCACCGCGACGCCGCTCTGGCGGCCGCACGGTCACTGCGCAACGCCGGCATGGGAGCGGGGGCGTTGGCCGCCACCCTCGCGGTGGCCGCCGGCACCGGTGCGCTGCGGATCCTGGCCGTGGTGACGACTCTGGGATATCTCGTGGCGGCGGCGCTGGTGTGGTCGATGAAGGTCCCCGCCACGGCACGGGGTGAGGACGAGCAGCACGCGGAGCCTGCCGCCGGCACCGATGTGGATTCCGGCGCCGGTGCGACGTACGGCGACGGACTGCGGCAGGTCACCGTCCTGAGCATCGTCAACCTGCCGTACGCGTTCTGCTACGACGTCCTCGAAGTGGCGCTGCCCGCCATGCTGGTGACCTCCCTGCATGCCTCGCCCTCCTGGTCGGCCGGCATCTTCGTGGCCAACACCGTGCTGGTCGTCGTCACCCAGGTGCCCGTCGTGCTGTGGCTGGCGCGACGCTCCCGACGATCGGTGCTGGCCGGCGCGGGGGCCGTGCTCGCCCTGTCCTACCTCGGGTTCTGGGCGGCGGCCGCACTCGGCGGGCCGGGCGGCACGGTGACCGTCGCCGCGGTGTCGTTGCTGTACACCGCCGGAGAGATCCTCTACACCGGCAGCGGCACACCGCTCGTCCTGGCCACGGCACCGCCGCGGCTGCGCGGCCGCGCGCTCGCCCGCTGGCAGCTGTCGACCGGCATCGGCCGGGCCGCCGCACCGGCCGCGCTCACCGCTCTGCTCACGGCGGGTCCGGCGCTGCTGTGGGGTGCCCTGGCCGCAACCACCCTGCTGGCGGCGGCCGTCGTCCGCGTCACACGATGATCGCGTGCCGGTCGAACCGTCTAGCCCTCGGTCTGCTCGGCGGGCCGGGCGAGGCCGGTCGTCCACTTCTCCTCGATGCGGCCCGCCTTCCAGACCACCAGGGCGATGGCCCAGGTGGCGAAGAAGAGGCCGACGATGACGAAGCCGACGGTGTTGAGGTCGAGCCCGGCGACCCAGTCCCAGAAGGCGCCGTGCAGGTCCATCTTGTCGGCGAGGAGGCCGAGGAGTTCCACGGTGCCGATGATGAGGGCGACGGCCACGGACAGGCCGGTGATGGTGAGGTTGTAGTAGACCTTGCGCACCGGCTTGGAGAACGCCCACTCGTAGGCGAAGTTCATGAACGAGCCGTCGATGGTGTCGAGGAGCGACATGCCGGCCGCGAAGAGCACCGGCAGGGTGAGGATGGCGTACCAGGGCAGGCCGGAGGCGGCGCCGGAGCCGGCCAGGACCAGCAGGGCGATCTCGGTGGCGGTGTCGAAGCCGAGCCCGAACAGCAGGCCGAGCGGGTACATCTGCCAGGGCTTGCTGATCGAGCCGGTGACCCGGCCGAGGAAGCGGTTCATGAAGCCGCGGTTGTTCAGCTGGGTCTCCAGCGCGGCCTCGTCGTAGGCGCCTGAGCGCATCTGCCGGAAGACCTTCCAGATGCCGGCCAGGATGACGAGGTTGATGCCGGCGATGAGGTAGAGGAAGGTGCCGGAGACGGTCGTGCCGATCAGGCCGGTGACCTCGTGGAGGTGCGAGTCGTCGTTCTGGACCGGTCCGGCCAGGGTCTTCATGCCGAGCGAGAGCAGCAGGGCGAGGCCGAAGACGATGCTGGAGTGGCCGAGGGAGAACCAGAAGCCGACCGACAGCGGGCGCTGGCCCTCGCCCATCAGCTTGCGGGTGGTGTTGTCGATGGCCGCGATGTGGTCGGCGTCGAAGGCGTGCCGCATGCCCAGCGTGTACGCGGTCACGCCGATGCCGATACCGAACGACTCGGTGCCCACGCTGAGGTGCTGCGGCGCGATGATCCCGACCAGCGTGCCCCAGCCGATGACGTGCAGGGCGAGCACGAAGCCGGCCATCCCGCCGACCCTGATCCACTCCTGCCGGGTCATGGAGCCCCGGACACGGCGCCAGGCCGAGCGCTTGGTCTCGGCCTGGGCGAGGAGGGACGGAGCGGAACCGGGGGCGGCCGTCATCGGGAGGTGACATCCTTCGGTCGAACAATGGGCAGCTGCCATTGGCAGCCTTGTGCCATCCTCCCGTACTTGCACATTGTTCGCAGCAGCGCCCGCGACAGGCCTTCACCAAGAGAACGTCATGGAAAGGTAAAGGCCGGTCCGGTGGTCAGGTCGCCAGCAGTCCGCTCCCCAGCCAGTCCTTGGCGTTCCGCACGCCCGGCAGGGCGAAGAAGTAGCCGCCGCCGGTCGGCGAGATGTAGTCGACGAGCGGCTCGTCGATGAGCCGGGTCTGGGTGGCCTCGAACTGACGCCGGACGTCCTGGTTGTAGCAGCAGAAGACCAGGCCCATGTCGAGGTTGCCGACGCTGTCGACGCCCCGGTCGTAGTTGTAGCCGCGGCGCAGGATGCGGGAGGTGTCGGTCTTGGCGGTGCGGGGGTTGGCGAGCCGGATGTGGGCGTCCAGCGGGATGGCGTTGCCCTTCGGGTCCTTGGCGTACTGGGGGATGTCGGTCTCCTTGGCGCCGTCCAGCGGGGCGCCGGTGTCCTTGCGGCGGCCGAACATCAGCTC
Source organism: Streptomyces sp. NPDC058457 (assembly GCF_042720695.1). Lineage (NCBI taxonomy): Bacteria > Bacillati > Actinomycetota > Actinomycetes > Kitasatosporales > Streptomycetaceae > Streptomyces > Streptomyces sp. NPDC058457. The sequence continues at coordinate 22,167 of NZ_JBHXLU010000021.1, forward strand.
CTGCTCGCTGAGCGAGACCCGGTCCCAGAACTCGACGAGCATCCGGATGATCCGGACGACCTGGTAGCTGCCGCCCGCCGTCCAGGCCGGCTCGCCCTGCCCCTCGCCGACCCAGATCAGCCGGTCGGTCTCGCGGGCGGAACTGACGTCCGGGTTGGCGATGCCGTCCTTGAAGCCGAGCAGGTTGCGCTGGGCACCGGTCGGCCGCGGGGCGTTCTGGAAGCCGTCGATCCGCCACTTGATCTGCATGGCACCGCGGGTGTGTTTGGCGATGTCGCGCAGGGCGTGCAGCACGGTGTCCGTGCTGTCGGCGCAGATCTGCAGCGAGAGGTCGCCGTGGCACTCGGCCGCGTTCAGGTTGTCGTTCGGGAAGGTCCGCATCGGTGTCAGGCGGGCCGGCCGGGCCTTGGCGAGCCCGTAGCGGCCGTCGAACAGGGAGGCGCCGACGCCGACGGTGACGGTCAGCGCGTCGGAGGGGACCTCGGGGCCGAGGATGCCGTTGTCGGCGGGCGGCGAGCCGACGCCGAGGTCCTCGGGGGTGCCGCCGGAGGTGAGGAAGCGGGCCCGTTCGGTGATCGTCTTCAGCAGGTCGGTGAGCCCCTGCCGGGTGTCGGCGATGACGTCGAGGGAGACGAAGGTGGCGGCGGCCGGGGCCGGCGTGAGGATGCCGGCCTGGTGGGTGCCGTGGAAGGGGACCTTCGCGGTGCCGGTCGCGTCGGCGGCCTGGGCCTCGGCGGTGCCGCCGGCCTGGCTCAGCGCGAAGCCGCCGCCGGCCAGGACCGCGCCCGCGGCCCCGGCGCCCAGCGCGGTCCGCACGAAGGAGCGGCGGCCGGTACCCATCGGGCAGGACGGGGTGTCGGCAGCGGACATCGGAGGGTTCCCTTCGTCGTACGGGTGCGGGTGCTCTGCTCGGTTCATCAGGCGGACTTCCTGATCTCCAGGAGGTCCGGCACCGTGGAGAGGTCCTCCAGGAGCTGTCCGGTGGCTCCGGCGATCCGCTGCCGGGCGACGGTGTCGAGCTGCTCGACCGGGGTCCAGGTCGCGCTCTGGTGCTCGGCGTCCAGGAGCCCCTGCAGCCGGGCGATGTCCGCGTCGACGGTCGGCAGCAGCTTCGGCGCCCGGGTGGTCAGGAGCGGGCGCAGTACGGTCAGCAGCTCGCGGGTGCCGGCGAGGTTGGCGTTCGCGGTGGCGAGGTTGGTGCCGCTGCCCTCGTCGGTGTCGGCGGTCAGCTCGAACTGGAGGGTGTTCTCCAGGATCTCGTGGGCGCGCAGCGGCAGGTCACCCGGGTCGAAGTCCTGGGCGGGGAACGCCTTCTGGAGTCCGGCCGCCGCGTCGGCGAGCGCCTGGACCGGAGCCTTCAGCTGCCCGGCGGTCTGCGCGTGCCACAGCCCGTACTCCACCCGGTGGAACCCGGCGAAGTCCTTGTCGGCCACTCCGCCCGCGAGGCCGTCGGCGCGGCCGTTGATCTTCTGGTCGTAGTCCTCGAAGGTGCCGTAGGCGGCGCCGAGGGAGGCGTAGGTGAGGTGGGCGGTCAGCCAGTCGGTGCGGGCCTTGGCGAGGTGGTTGCCCGCGATGTCGGCTTCGAGCGTTCGGGTCTGCGTGACGAGGGTGGCCAGGCCCTGTTCGACGTACGCCTTGTACGCCGTCAGCGGTGCGGCAAGGTCGTTCTCGGAGACCGGTACGACCGCCTTGGTGCTGCCGGTGCCACCGCTGACGGTGACCGACTGCGAGGTGACGGCCTTGCCGCTGGAGGGGACACAGCGCCAGGCGTAGGTGCCGCCGGCCACGGTGGCGACCAGGTCGCGGGTGGTGCCGGGGGCGAGGCCCTCGATCTCGCCGTACACCGCGTTGGTGCCCGGGTCGATCAGGTACACCTCGGCGGTCTTGCTGCCGGTGTTCTGCATCCGGAAGGTCTGGCGGCCCGGCTTCGGCGCGGTGAAACCCCTGCCGCACTCGGTCTCGGAGACGGCGACGGTCTGCCCGCCGCTCGGCTTGGGCCGGGCGAAGGCGACGACGAGCCCGGCGACCACGGCGGGGACGACGACCACGGCGACGGGCACCACCCAGGCGGGCCGGCGCCGCGGCCCCCAGGCGGGCCGGCCCGGTTCCGGCCGGCCGACGGCGATGTCCGGCCGCGCCTGCGGCTCGGGCTCCCCTGCGGCGAGCCGCGACGCCGAGCCGACGGCTGCGGGCTCGGGCCGCGACTCGGGCCGGTCCGCACCGGAATCCGGCACGGCCCCGCAGGCAGCGGATTGCGACTCGGCCTCACCCGCGACCGGCTCCGGCTCCGGCTCCGACCGGTCTGCGGCAGCGGCCGGCTCCGTCCGCTCGACGGCCGGCTTCGGTACGGACGTCCGCACTCCGCGCACGAACAGGGTCATGACGACAGCCAGATAGCCGACGTACCCGATCACCTGCAGCCAGGTCATCGTCGGCGTGATGTTGAGGACGCCCTGGAGCAGGGTGCTGTACCAGGAGCCCGCGTCGATGTGGCCGCTGAGGTCGACGGCGTAGGCCGTGTTGCCCGGGAGGACGCCGCCCTCCTGGAGGTCGCGCAGACCGTAGCCGAGGACGCCGGCCGCGATCACGATCAGGACGGCGCCCGTGTAGGTGAAGAACCTGGTGAGGTTGATCTTCAGCACGCGTCGGTACAGGCCCCAGCAGAGTCCGGCCGCCAGGACCAGGCCGATCCCGGCGCCGGCCAGGGGGCCCGCGGACTCGCCTGCCGCCCGGGCGGTGGTCCACAGGAACAGCGCGGTCTCCAGGCCCTCGCGGCCGACCGCGAGGAACGAGGTCAGGATCAGCACGCCGGAGCCCATGGCCAGGGCGCCGGTGACCTTCTCCTTGATCTCGCCGGCGAGGCTGCGGGCCGAGCGGCGCATCCAGAAGACCATCGCGGTGACGAAGGCGACCGCGATCACGCTGAGGGTGCCGCCGAAGGCCTCCTGGGCGGTCGCGGAGAGGGAGGCGGCGGTGAAGGTGAGGACCGCGCCGAAGCTCATCGCCAGCGCGATCGCGGCCAGCACGCCCGTCCACACCTGCGACAGCCGGTTCCCGGCTCCGGCCCGCACCAGCGTGGCGACGAGGATCGAGACGATCAGCCCGGCCTCAAGCCCTTCCCTCAGCCCGATCAGGAAACTCGGAAACGCGTCGTCCCACATCCGTCGCAGCCCTCCCCGGCAGGCCCGTCCCCGCCCATTGGCTCGAACTTAGTGAAGGCATGCCTTACTCCGCCGACCATGATGACTACACCCATGTAGTCAGTCGGTCATGAACTGGTAATGGTGCGGCAAAGGCCGTGACCGGACACGGACGCGCGCACCCGGGAACACCGGCGGGACGCCGATCGTCTACATTCGGGTAGACCGTCTACACCTTCGTAGTCACCGGATCTTCGTAGTCACCGGAAAGGGCCGTCGTCGGCGTCATGGAACGCAAGAGGACCGCGGAGTTCGCGGGGAGCGTCGCGTTCGGGGCCTGGGCGGCCTTCGCGGTGCTGGCCCTGGTCGTGACCGGCCGGCACGGCGCCCCGCTCGGCCTGGACCGCTCTCTGCTGGCCTGGTCCCTCGCTCACCGGCCGGACGTGGCGGTGGCCGTGGCCCGTGGGGTCACCGCGACCGGCACCGGGTTCGTGCCGTACGCCCTGGTCGTGGCGGCCGGACTGGTCGTGGGCCGCACCCGGCGGCAGCGGCTGGTCGCCGCGCTGCTCGGCGCGGGTTGCCTCGCCCTGGGCCAGACCGCCCGGAGCGCCCTGATGGAGCTGATCGGCCGGGCCCGGCCGCCGCAGGCCGACTGGCAGACGTCCGCCTCCGGCTGGTCGTTCCCCTCCGGCCACAGCACCACGGCCGCGCTGGCCGCCGGCGTGGTGATCCTCGCGATCTGGACGCGGGCCCCGCACGGCCGTACGCCGTGGTGCGCGGCCGTCGCCTGCTGGGGGCTGGCCGTCGGGGCCACCCGGGTGTTCCTCGGCGTGCACTGGTGCACCGACGTGCTCGGCGGCTGGCTGTTCGCGGTCGGGTGGCTCGGGGTCTGCGCGTGCGCGGCGGCGCGGTGGGTTCCGCGCACGTGGGTACTGGACGACGTCCCGGAGAGATCGGTGACCGCGCCGTGAGTCAGGACGTGGCGCCGGGTCCGTCCGGGCGGGTGCGGCGCTGGTCGACCATCTCCCGGGTCAGGTCCGCCGTCTCGGGCTCCGGCAGCCGTTCGAAGCCGCCCTCCGTGATGACCGAGACCAGCGGGAAGATACGGCGGTTGAGGTCGGGGCCGCCGGTCGCCGAGTCGTCGTCGGCCGCGTCGTAGAGCGCCTGGAGTGCGGCCAGGGCGGCCTCGCGGCGGGTGAGGCCGGTGCGGTACAGCTTCTTCAGGGCGCCTCCGGCGTACGGCGAGCCGCTGCCCTCGGCGTGGAACGCGCGCTTCTCGTAGAGGCCGCCGGCGACGTCGAAGCTGAAGATGCGGCCGCGCGCCCCCTCCGGCGCCTTGGGGTCGTAACCGGCGAGCAGGGGGACGACGGCGAGGCCCTGCATGGCCTGGCCGAGGTTCTCGCGGATCATCGCGGCGAGCCGGCGGGCCTTGCCGTCGAGGGTCATGGGGATGCCCTCGATCTTCTCGAAGTGGGTCAGTTCGACCTGGTAGAGCTTGACCATGTCGAGGGCGAGCCCGACCGTGCCGGCGAAGGCGACCGCCGTGTGGTCGTCCGCGGGGTGCACCTTCTCCAGGTCGCGCTGGGCGATGAGGTTGCCCATGGTGGCCCGGCGGTCGCCGGCGATCAGCACGCCGTCGCGGTAGGCGAGGGCGAGGACGGTGGTGCCGTGCGGGAAGGCGTCGGGCGCGGCGACCGTGCCCGGGGGCAGCGGGCTGCGGGTGGGCAGCAGTCCGGGCCGGTGGGCGGCGAGGAACCGGGCGAAGGACGAGGTCCCCGGCGTGAAGAACTCCTCCCCCAGCCGGCCCCCGGTCTCGTTCTCCGGCATACCAGTCCCCCTCCTGTCGGCCGACGACACCGGACTCCTACCTGATGCGGACCACCGGGAAACACCCGCCCGGTCACAGCGCCCGGCGCCGGATCAGCACCCCGAGCACCACCAGGCCCGGCAGCAGCGGCAGCCACACGGTCAGCAGCCGGTAGCCGAGCACCGCGGAGGCCGCCGCGGACGCCGTGGTCCCGGAGGCGGTGAGGGCGAGCGCGAGGGCCGCGTCGAGCGAGCCGAGTCCGCCGGGGGTGGGCAGCAGCGCCGCGGCACCGCTGGCGGCGAGGTAGAGCAGCGCCACCCGGGCCGGGGACAGTGACAGTCCGACGGCCCGGGACACGGCGATGAGGACCAGCGCGTGCAGCCCGGCGAAGGCGAGCGAACCGCCCCACAGCGCGGCTGCCCGGACCGGACGGGCGTGCAGGGCCCGGATGTCGGCGGTCACGGCGGCCACCGCGCCCCGGCAGCGGGGCCACACCCGGGCCCCGAGCGGGACGAGGACCACGACGACCGCCGCGGAGACGGCGAGGAGCGCGGCCACGGACACGTGCGGCATCCGCAGCAGCCCCGGGCACGCCGGCGCGAGGACGGCGACGAGGGCCAGCCGTACCGCCGCGCCGGCGGCCGCCTTGACCGCGAGGGCCGACGCGCCGCGGCTCGCCGGAAGTCCACAGCGCATCAGGAACCGCAGGTTGACCGCGCCCGCGCCGAGCCCGGCGGGCAGCACGTGGTTGGCGGCCGAGGCGGCGAACTGCGCGGCGACCAGCCGTCCGCCGGGCAGCCGGCGGGTGACCGAGCCCTGCTGGGCCAGCGCGGAGGACGCCCAGGTACCGACCGCCGCCACGGCCGCCACCAGCAGCCACCCCTGGTCGGCGACGGCGAGCCGGACCGCCCCGTGCGCCACGGCCGGCCAGTGCCGCCGGACCAGCCAGCCCGCGCCGAGCAGCACCACGAGGCACGCGCCGCTCTGCCAGTAGAGCCCCCGGCGGCCCAGGACGGGCGTGGCGTTCACGTTCGGGACCATCGAGGCACCCACCCCTGTTCCCCTGCGGCGCGCAGGACCCTCCATGGGCTTCAGGGACAAACACTGACAAACTAACCGGACTTACCGGCGGAGGCAGCGCGGGTACGGCCATACGAACGGCGGCACTACGCGCTGTAAGGTTGTGCCATGGCTGGCACAGGGTCCCGCGGCAGGGCGGAGCGGCGCAGCGCCGGAGAGCTGGAGAGCGAGGTCCTGGCAGCCCTGTGGGCGACCGAACGGCCGTTGACCCCGGCCGAGATCCAGACCGAGATCGGCGGCGGACTCGCGTACAACACGGTCCACACCATCCTGAAGCGGCTGTACGACAAGGGACTCGTCCTGCGGGACGCCGACGGTCGGCGCGGCGCCTACCGGCCGGCGAAGAACGCGGCCGAGCTGACCGCCGAGGCCATGCACGAGGCCCTGGACCGGGGCCCGGACCCGATCGCCGCGCTCCAGCAGTTCGTGTCCGGGCTGAGCCCGGAGGAGGAGCGGGCGCTGCGGAACCTGTTCGCCGGAGGCGGCGCATGAGGTTCGACGTCTACACCCCGCTGCTGGTCTCCCTGCTGCTGCCCCTGGTCAGCCCCGCGGTCGGCCGCCGGATGGCCCCCGCGCTGGCAGCACGCGTGCTGGCGTCCGCCGCCGTGCTCACCGCGGCCGCGGCCACCTGGTCACTGGTCCTGCTGACGACGGCCCTGCTGGGCGACGCCCCGCCGGTGATCCGGGAGGCCCACGAGGACGGCCGCCCACTGGCCGACCCGGTACCCGAGGTGATCGGCGTCGCCGCGTGCCTGGCGCTGGCCGTGGTGGTCTGGCGGGTGCAGCGGGCGGTTCGGGCCGAGCGGCGCACCCGGCGGGCGCTGCGGCGGCTGTGCGAGGGGCATCCGCGGGACACCGAACTGGTGGTGGCCGCCTGCGAGGTGCCGCAGGCGTTCGCGATCCCGGGCCGGCCGGGCCGCATCCTGGTCACCTCGGCGATGCTGGGTGCGCTGGCACCGGCGGAGCGGCGGGTGCTGCTGGCCCACGAACGGGCCCATCTGCGGCACCGGCACGGCCGTCTGGTGACGGCGGTGACGCTCGCCGCGGCCGCCAACCCGCTGCTCGGCCCGGTCCGTTCCGCCGTGACCTTCCTGGTGGAGCGGTGGGCGGACGAGCAGGCGGCGACCGAGGTCGGGGACCGCGGCACCACCGCCCGGGCACTGGCCCGGGCGGCCCTCAGCGCCGGGCGGGCCGCACGCCCGGCCTGCGCCCTCAACTTCACCGACCGCGCGGTCACGCGCCGCATCGCGGCCCTGCAGACGAGCCCACCCCCGCATCTCTGGCCGGCCGCGGCAGCGGTTCTCGCCCTGGGCGCTCTGGCAGCCCTGTTCTCGGCGGACGCGACGAGCGATCTGGTGGGGCTGCTGTGGAACGCGCTGACATGACCGAGCGGCTGCCGGGAGGACCGGAAGGCACGATCGAGTCGTTGCCCGGACCACGGACGGACTCCCCGCCGTGAACGGGCGGACCCCGCGCCCGCCGATGCTCCCTGCCGGTTCGCCGGCCTTCTGGCCGGCTGCGTGGCCGGCGCGGCGGAATTCGATCCGCATCCGCTGCTCCGGCAACGCCGAACCGTCGCTTCTGGCGGGGTCAACCGTTGGTGTGTTCGCCCTGCGAGTCCACAGTGGTCAGCCGACTGTCAACGGGGGTGCGAGCCGGAACACCGGCCAGCCGATCTCGGTACGCCAGGCTGCCGGATCCGGGTCGTCGCGCGGGCCGACGAGATATGTCTCGTGCACCGGGCCATCGACCGCGAGGGCGTGGTCGACCACCCAGGCGCCGAGCCGGCCGTAGGTGACGTCGATATCGTCATGCGGTCCGGGATGGACGACCACGGCAAGCTCGCCGGCCGGGAGATCCACCGGTCGCACCCGGCCCCGGGTCGGTGGGTCGGCCACAGGCCGGTGGACCAGCGCCGTTCCCCGCCCGCGGGTGAACAGTTCGTTGGCGTAGCACCCACCCGGCGGCCCCAGTGCAGGCAGACCGGCGACCGCGGCGTCGAGTGCGGCCATCGCCCCGTCGTACCAGGAGGACACCTCCTCGTGGCCGACGACGTCCTCGACCCCGGCGACCGTTCTGGCTGCCACCGGTCGGAGCTCGACCTGCAGGACGCCGCCGTCGGGGCGCAGCAGGTTCCGCAGGGAGATCACAGCGGCTCGCGTGCGGTCCAGTTCTGCTTCCAGCCGCTGCAAGTGTTCGCCGACCAGGTCCGCGCGCTCCGCGGCGTCCTCGGTGGCGAGGATCTTGGCCACGTCGGCCAGCGGCACGTCCAGTTCACGCAGCCGATGGATGACCTGCGCGGTAGGGATCTGGTCGCTGGAGTAGCAGCGGTAGCCACTGACGGGGTCCACCGAGGCGGGCTCCAGCAGCCCGGACTCGTGGTGACGACGCAGGGTCCGCACACTCAGGTGCGTCAGCTGCGCGAACTCGCCGATCGTCAATCCGTGGAGCATGCCCCCAGTGTGCATCCGCCGGGCTCGACGCGCTTGACCCTCTCCCCGGGGGAGGCCCCATCGTGATCGGCATGAGCCACCTGGCCGGCATGAAGGTCCTCGCCGACGAACCCGTCAAGGAGTCGATCGACGGCTACCGGCCGATGCTCGCTTCGGTCCGCGTGGGTTTCCCGCGGGGGCAGTGGCTCCGAGCTCGTCGATGCCCTGGGCAGCCACGCTCGCAGACAGGGCTCGCCCTCCAGTTGTGACCTCCCCCACCCGATCAACTCACGTAAGGCACCCCATGACCGACAGCACCGTTCGTATCGGCATCTCCGATCTGCCCGCGGCCGTCCGGCAGTTCGTGACCGCGCTCGACACCCGGGACACCACCGCGGTGATCGGGATCCTGACCCCGCAGGCGAGCGTCACCGACGAGGGCCACACCCACACCGGCATCCCCTCGATCACCGAGTGGATGGCCGACGCCGCTTCCGAGTTCACCTACACCACCACACCGGTGGCCGCCGAGCGCACCGGCACCCACCAGTTCACCCTCACCCAGCACCTGGAGGGCGACTTCCCCGGCGGCAGCGCCGATCTCAACTACCGCTTCACCCTTGAGGGCACGCTGATCAGCAGCCTGGTCATCGCCCCCTGACGCGCTGCCGCCTTTTTACTCTCCAAGGAGGAGCACCATGAAGACATGGTTCATCACCGGCGGTACCGGTGGTTTCGGCAGGGCTTATGCCGACGTTGCGCTGGAGCAGGGCGACAACGTCGTGCTGACTGCCCGCCGGCCCGGGCAGCTCAAGGAATGGGCCGACCTGCACGGCGCCGGGGCGCGCGAGCGGATCCTGCTGCTGAAGCTGGACACCACCGACCCCCAGCAGGTCCGGGACGCGGTCCAGGCCGCGGAAGCGCACTTCGGCGGGATCGATGTGCTGGTCAACAATGCCGGCCGCGGTTGGTACGGATCGGTGGAGGGCTCCCCGGAGGCGGATGTACGCCGTTCCTTCGAGCTGAACTTCTTCTCCGTCGTCGACCTCGTCCGCGCGGTGCTTCCGGGAATGCGGGAGCGGCGCAGCGGATGGATCGTCAATATGTCCTCGGTCGCCGGGATCGCGAGCGTGCCCGGTTTCGGTTTCTACAGTGCCGCCAAGTTCGCGGTGGAGGGCATGACGGAGGCGCTGCGCACCGAGGTGGAGCCGTTCGGTGTCCAGGTCCTCGCCGTGGAGCCGGGAGCCTTCCGCACCCATGCCTATGCCGGCTTCGTCGAGGAGCCGGTGACCGAGACCGTGGAGGCCTACCGGGCGTTCGTGGAGACGGTGCGGGTGGCCATGGTCAGTCAGGACGGCCGCCAGCCCGGCGATCCCCACCGCGGCGTGAAGGCCGTCGTCGACGCCATGAGCCAGGACTCCCCGCCCCGCCGCATCGTCCTGGGCAACGGCGGCTACGACGCGGTCCACGACCGACTGCGCGGCGCCCTGGACGAACTGCGCGCCCAGGAGACCGCCTCCCGGGCTGCGGACTTCCCCCAAGCGGCGCAGCCCGAGCGCACACCCTGAGGCGACCCGGGGCAAACGCGCTGGTCCACTGCCCCGCCCCGTGACGGCTGCACGCCCCCTGAGCATCCGACCCGCATCAGGGCCCTCGGCCGTCTGCCCAGGTTGACTCAGGCGTTGGGGCGCTTGCCGTGGTTGGCCCTCTTCTTCTTGCGGGCGCGTCGCTTGTTCCCTCGTTTGGCCATGGCACATATCTCCCTAATCCATCGTTTTCCACTCCTCGCCAGTCTAGATTCGCCCCGAGGTGTCCGCATCAAGTGACGCAGACCCGGGCCCTCAGGCCGGTCGGTTCGGTGCCCGGTGCGGTGGCTGCTGCGGAGCCGGGCCCGGGCGGGCCGGAGGCACCGCACGCACTGCGGGGCTGTCGGTGCCGACCGTCACCGGCTCTCCGTGGTGGTACACGGTCAGCGGCGGTCCGTCCAGCAGGGTGTACGTCGCCTTGTCGGCGCCGATCTCCACGCGGAGCCTGCTGTCGCGCAGTTGCAGGCTGAAGGCCAGTCTCCGCAGCCGCTCCGGCAGCCGGGGGGCGAACCGGGCCCCATCGTCGTAGTGGCGCAGCCCGCCGAAGCCGGCCACCAGTGCCATCCAGGTGCCGGCGAGCGAGGCGATGTGCAGTCCGTCGCGGGTGTTGTGCTCCAGGTCGTCGAGGTCCATCAGGGCGGCCTCCGCCGTGTAGGCGTGGGCGAGCGCCAGATGCCCGGCCTGGGCGGCGACGACGGCCTGGCAGCAGGCGGAGAGCGAGGAGTCGCGGACGGTCAGCGGCTCGTAGTAGGCGAAGTTGCGGGCGATGTGCTCCGCGTCGAAGTACGCCTCGCAGGTGTACATCGCCAGCACCAGGTCGGCCTGTTTGACGACCTGTTTGCGGTAGAGGTCGAAGTAGGGGAAGTTCAGCAGCAGCGGGTACTGCTCGGGGCGGGTGTTCTCGAAGTCCCAGCGCTGGTACCGGGTGAACCCGGCGTGCTGCTCGTGGACGCCGAGCTCGTGGTTGTAGGGGATGTGCACGGACTCGGCCGCGTCCCGCCAGGCGGCGCTCTCCTCCGCGTCGACGCCCAGCTCCGCAGCCTGCCGCGGGTGGCGTTCGACGGCGTCGGCGGCGGCCAGCAGGTTCGCCCGGGCCATCAGGTTGGTGTACGTGTTGTCGTCGGCGACCGCGCTGTACTCGTCGGGGCCGGTGACGCCGTCGATGTGGAAGGCGCCGCGGCTGTCGTGGTGGCCGAGCGAGCGCCACAGCCGGGCGGTCTCCACAAGCAGTTCGACGCCGGTGTCCCGTTCGAAGTCGGTGTCGCCGGTGGCGGCGACATAGCGGACCACCGCGTCGGCGACGTCGGCGTTGACGTGGAAGGCGGCGGTGCCGGCCGGCCAGTAGGCGGAGCCCTCCGAGCCGGCGATGGTCCGCCAGGGGAACGCGGCCCCGTCGAGACCGAGCTGGGCGGCGCGTTCGCGGGCGGCGGGCAGGGTGTTGTGCCGCCAGCGCAGCGCCTCGGCGACGGCGCCGGGAGCGGTGTGGGTGAGGACGGGCAGCACGAACATCTCGGTGTCCCAGAACGCGTGCCCGTCGTACCCGGAGCCGGTCAGGCCCTTGGCGGGTATCGCCCGCTGTTCGGCGCGGGCGCCTGCCTGCAGGACGTGGAAGAGGGCGAAGCGGACGGCCTGCTGGACCTCCTCGTCGCCGTCCACCTCCACGTCGGCGCGGGACCAGAAGTCGTCCAGGTAGCCGCGCTGCTCGTCGGCCAGCCCCTGCCAGCCCTCGTGGGCGGCGGCCGCGAGCGCCGCGTCCACCTGGTCGGCCATGGCGGGCAGCGAGCGCACCCCGGACCAGCCGTGGGCGACGAACTTCTCCACCCTCAGCCGCTGCCCCGGCTCCAGCACGGAGGTGACGGTCAGCCGGGCCACGTCCACGCCGCTCTCGGCGCCGGCCGAGGTCCGCTCGGGACCGGAGACCGTGTGGTCGGCGGCGACGGCGACCCGCAGGCCGCTGCGCCGGGTGCGGTGCACCATGCGCAGCCGGTGCCCGGAGACGAAGTTGTCCTCCTGCTCCAGCGCCGACTCCAGCGCGACGGCTGCGCGCGGATCGCCGTTGGACCCGGGCAGCTGCTCGTTGGCGACCAGCTCGGACTGGACGACGATCCGGCAGCGCCGGTCGACGGCCTCCACCTCGTAGGCGACGGCGGCGATCGCCCGCTGGGTCAGCGACACCAGCCGGGTCGAGCGCACCCGCACGGTGGAGCCGGCCGGCGAGGTCCACTCGCAGGTCCGCTCCAGGACGCCCCGGCGCAGGTCGAGCACCCGTTCGTGGGCGACGAGCCGGCCGTAGCGCAGGTCGAATGGCTCGTCGTCGACCAGCAGCCGCAGGATCTTGCCGTTGGTGACGTTGATGACGGTCTGCCCGGACTCCGGATAGCCGTAGCCCGCCTCGGCGTACGGCAGCGGGTGCACCTCGTGCACGCCGTTGAGGTAACTGCCCGGCAGGCCGTGGGGCTCGCCCTCGTCGAGGTTGCCGCGCCAGCCGACGTGCCCGTTGGACAGCGCGAACACCGACTCGCTCTGGGCGAGCACGTCGAGGTTGAGCTGTGTCTCGCGGACCGCCCAGGGTTCCACGGCGTACGACCGGTGGGTGATCACTCCTTGCCTCCCAGCTCGGCGAGATCCTTCACGACCGTGTCCGCGCCGTGCGCGTACAGGGCGTCCGTCTGTCCGACGCGGTCCACGCCGACGACGTACCCGAACCGGCCCGCGCGACCCGCGTCCATCCCGGCGAGGGCGTCCTCGAAGACCGCGGCGCGGGCGGGTTCGACCCCGAGGTCCCGGGCGGCGGCCAGGAAGGTGTCCGGGTGCGGCTTGCCGGGCAGCCGGCGCTCGGCGGCCACGACCCCGTCGACGCGGACGTCGAAGAAGTGCTCGGCGCCGATCGAGCGCAGCACGTCACGGCAGTTGGCGCTGGAGGAGACGATCGCCGTACGCAGTCCGTGCGCACGGACCGCCTCCAGATAGCGCAGGGTGCCGTCGTAGGCCTCGACCCCCTGGGTGCGGATCTTCTCCAGCAGCAGTTCGTTCTTCCGGTTGCCGAGGCCGTGCACGGTCGGGGCGTCCGGTGGGTCGTCCGGGGTGCCCTCGGGCAGGTGGATGCCGCGGGAGTCGAGGAAGGTGCGGACCCCGTCGGCGCGGGGGCGTCCGTCGACGTACTCGTCGTAGTCGGCGACCGCGTCGAAGGGCCGCTGTCCGTCGTGGTCGCGCAGGAAGGCGTCGAAGGTCTCCTTCCAGGCCGCGGCGTGCACGACGGCCGTCTTGGTGACGACCCCGTCGAGATCGAAGAGACAGGCCTGGATGGTGTCGGGCAGACCTAGTGCAGTCATGACCCGCATCTTCCCCATCGGACGGCTTCGAGGGGGTGGCGCCCGCCACATTCCGGGCCCGGTGTCACACTTTTTGCGTGCCGCTGACTTTCGACGACCTCCTCGACCGCGCCCGTTCACTCGCCGGACGGGCCCCGCGCGCGATCCTCGGCATCGCGGGCAGCCCCGGTGCCGGCAAGACGACCCTCGCCGAACATCTGGTGCGGGAGCTGAACGGCGCAGGTGAGCCGTGGGTCGCGCACGTACCGATGGACGGATTCCACCTGGCCGACGTCGAGTTGGACCGCCTCGGCCTCAGGGACCGCAAGGGGGCGCCGGCGACCTTCGACGCGGCGGGCTACGCGGCGCTGCTGCGGCGGCTGCGCGCGGAGACGGACGTCGTGGTGTACGCGCCGGGCTTCGAGCGGGTCCTGGAGCAGCCGCTCGCGGGCGCGATCCCCGTCCTGCCGACGGCCCGGCTGGTGGTGACGGAGGGCAACTACCTGCTGCTGGCGGACGGTCTGTGGGCGCGGGTGCGGCCGGCCCTGGACGAGGTGTGGTTCTGCGAGATCGACGAGCCGGAGCGGGTACGGCGACTGGTCGCCCGGCACGAGGAGTTCGGCAAGGGCCACGAGGCGGCGGTGGCCTGGGTCGCACGCACCGACCAGCTGAACGCCGACCTGGTCGCGGCCACCCGGGACCGGGCCGACCTGGTGATCCGGCAGACGGCACTACCCGCGCCCTGAAGGGGCGCGGGGAACTGCGCGACCAGCCACGACGCCGCCGCAGACGGCAGACGGCGTATCGCGGCCCTCCAAGCGGAGCGCTCAGCAGGCAGCAATGGCCAGTTCAGGATCACCATGCGCGTCCTGGCCCCCGATGACGGCCGTGAACCCCTCGGTGTGCACGGTCAGGTCGCCCTCGAACGACGGCGTGAAGTCACCGCCGGGCCCGTACCGCACGGCGAACACGTGCAGGTGCTCCGGCGCGCCCGGCGCCGGTTCGGCCTCGTAGGCAGTCGAGGCGACCAGGTGACGCCAGCCCTCGTCCGGGTTGCCGTAGCCGCGCGGGTCCGCGGCGAGCGCGAACGCGGCCTGTTCCTGGGTGAGTTCGGCACGCGCGTCGAAGTGGTCCACACTCTGCCCGGCGGGGTGCGTGAGGCGCAGCGCACCCGCCGCGGCGACCTCGCCCTCGGCGACCCGGCGCACCCGGTCGCCGTCGTCGGCCGCGTAGGGCAGCCCGGCCAGCAGGTACGGCGCCCCGTCGAACCGCTCCACGGCCACCGTCACCCACAGCCGGGTGCCGTCCGTGACGTACAGGGAGCGGACGTGGCGCAGGACGTGGTCGCGCCCCACCACCGGCTTGCTGACCAGCTTGGCGGTCAGTCCGTCGACGCGTACGTCCCGGACCCGGACCTCGCCCATCGGCCGACAGTACAGGAAGCCGTCCAGGACCGGGCCGAAGCCGTGCTGCCGGTTCACCGCAGCCGGCAGGTGGTAGGTGCCGCCGGCCTCGACCAGGGACGGGGTCATGCGGCTGTCGAAGGCCACCGAGACCGTGCCCGCGCGGAGTTGGTGGCGGGCCGGGGCCGTCGACGGGTCGCGGTGCCAGGGGGTGGGGTCCTGGATCTGCCAGACCAGCATCCAGGCGAAGTGCCCGTCGACCCCGCCGTCCGGCTTGACCGCGTGCCGGGCCCAGCGGCTGTCGCCCCGGTAGCGGCCCAGGTCGGAGCCGATCCGGGCGCCGAAGTAGCGCAGGCCGAGGACCGACTCGAAGGCCGAGTGCTGTTCGCTGTAGCGCGGTCCGCCGTTGTCGAAGCCGCCGCCCGTGAGCCGGGCGTCGATGTAGCGGGCGAGCGCGTCGCCGTCCTCGGCGAACATCTCCAGGCCGCTGATCCGGTGGGCCTGGGCCAGGAAGGACAGGGAGATCGGGCCGTAGTTGTTGTCGTAGGCGCCGCCGTGCTCGGGGGGCAGCAGGGCGCCCCGGTCGAGGACGCGGTGGGCGCGGATCTTGTCGGTGTACAGGGCGAGTGCCCGCTCGCGGACCGGCTCCGCCTCCGTGGGCGGGAGGTGCCGGGCCAGCATCAGGCCGCCGACCACGCAGCCGATGGCCTGGTTGCCGGCCTCCTGCGGGTTGAAGAAGGTGGCCTCGGTCAGCCAGCGCCAGTAGCCCCGGGCCACCTCCAGCAGTTCGGCGCGCTGTCCGTCGTCGACCAGGCCGTCGGCGAGGTCGAGGATGTTCACGGCCTGGAGCAGCGCCCAGACCGTGCTGGGCCAGTCGCCGATCGGGTGCGCGCCCGCCGCCAGGACGTAACGGGCGTACGGCAGGCCGGAGTTGCGGACGGTGAGGTTCGGGTAGCCGGGGTTGTCCTCGGTGTAGACCCGTTCGCCCAGATGGAAGGCGAGGCTGCGGCGCACCGCCTCCGGCAGCCGCGGGTCCTTGGACCGCTGCCAGGCCAGGGCCAGCAGCGAGGTGATGCCGAGCGAGGTGTCGCCGATGTCGTCGTCCGCGTCGGGGTGTTCGAGGTTGCCCTCGGGGGTGAGGCGGGCCAGGGCCTGTTCGACGACGTCGGCGAGGACCGCGTCGTACGCCTCGGGGGTGGACGGCAGGTCGTGCAGCGGGCCGAGCTGGCGCGGCAGGTGCATCGGGGGAGGTCAGCCCTTCGTGCTGGAGGTGGCCATGGCGTGGGTCGTCGGGGTCAGGAGACTGATGCGGACCGGTGGGCGCGCAGTGCGACGGTCAGGGTCTGCGAGCCGTGCCCGCCGAGGTAGACGCGGTTCCCGGTCGTCGCGTCGGTGCCGCCGACCACGGTGTGGTCCTGCCCCGGGTCATACCGTAGTACGTCGCCGCGGTCCGGCCCGGCAAGCGGTTCGCCCGCCTCGATGCCGGCCTCGACCCGGATCTCGTCGTCGCCGACTCGGTAGGTCATCGGCCCGGTCGTCAGGCACCAGCGTCCGTCGCCGATCGGTACGGCGCCCTGCGGCTCGCCGCCCGGCCGGAAGGTCAGTTCGAGGGCCCAGGGCACCGGCGGGCCGCTGATGTCTATCCGCAGGTCGGCCCCGTCCTCCCGCAGGTCGACCTCGGCTCGGGTCGTGTGGGAGACCTCGTCCTGAGGACGGTCGTGGAAGGCCATCGCCGCGGAGAAGCGGCCCTCGTCCACCAGGCGGTAGGCGCCGTCGTCGCGCCTCCGGTCCTTCGGGAGCGGCTGGTAGTAGGCGGTAGTGAGGGTTTGGGTGAGCCGGTACCGGTTGTCGGCGAGCTGTTCCATGTCGGCGGCGCGGAACGGGCCCAGGTCGAAGAACACCCGCGAGAGGCGGACCGCGTCGAGGACGGCGGCACCGGCGAACAGGCGCAGGAAGGTGGGGTTGCAGGCGAGGCCCGAGCGGATGCGCCGGTGCCCGGGCACGTCGGAGCCGCCGTACACCACGGTGTGCGCGATGGCCGAGACGTGTGCGGCGAGGCGTGCGGTGGGGAGGTACCGGTCGCGCGGGAGCTTCTCCGCGTCCGGGGCCGGCAGGGCCCGGCACAGATCCGGGGTGAGGAGGGTCTGGGCGAGCAGGTCGGGGTCTTTGATGCCGTCGGCGGCCGCCAGGCGGGCAGCGCGGGCGAAGTCGCCCCGGCCGGTGCGGATCGCGAGCAGCCGGTAGTGCGGCAGGTAGGGCCAGAGCGCGAACGACAGCCTCTGGTCCTGGCGGCGCGAGTGGACGGTCTCCACCGTGCCGTCCGGCCTGATCAGGCCCAGGGTCGTGGCGAGGTTGCGTTCGACGGCGTCCAGCAGGTCGGTACGCCCGAGCACCTCGGCCAGCAACAGCAGCGACGGGTTGGTCACAAGGGACGCGTAGACGGCACTGCGTTCCGAGTACAGGCCGTCCGCGTCGATGTCGACGCCCTCGGCGAGCCACTCCTCGGCGCGGGCGAGCAGCCGGGCGTCCGGGAACGAGCGGTGCAGCCGGGCCAGCGCCGCGGACAGCTCCCAGCGGTGGTTCGGGGTGTGCACCCCGCCGGTCAGGAGAGGGCCGGTGGCGGCGCCCGCGATGTCGGCTAGCGCCGCCGTGACGTCAGCCAGTTCCGGCCCCGCGCCCGCGGCGAGGACGTGCGCGTCGCACACGTCGTTGACGGTGAACGCGGAGTCCGGCGGCGACTGCACGTTGTCGCCGCCCGCGAAGAGGCCGGAGGCCGTCTGCACGGACCGCAGGGCACGGAGGTGGGTCAGCGCGGCGGCGACGGCCCGCTCGCTACCGTGCAGGGCCGACTCCGGCGAGCGGTACGCCGCGACCAGCGTCTTCACCCGCCGGGCCAGGGCGCGGTGCGGCCCGATGAATTCCGCCGACGGGTCGGCCTCGAGCAGGGCGGCCGACCCGTCGGCGGCGAGCGCCGCCGCGCGGACGAACTCGTGGTCAAGCAGGGCGGTCAAGGTCAGTCCTTCAGGCCTGCATTGATGTCGGCGCCCATGACGTAGCGCTGGAAGACCAGGAAGATGACGATCAGCGGGATCATCGAGATGACCGAGGCGCCGAGCAGGACCGACCAGTTGATGTTCTGCGCGCCGACGATGCTCTGGATGCCGATCTGCACGGTGAACTTGTTGGGGTCGTTCAGCATCAGAAGCGGCCAGATGTAGTCGTTCCACCGCCACTGGAAGGACAGGATGGCGAGGGTCAGCATGATGGGCCGGGAGAGCGGCACCATGATCCGCAGGAAGATCGACAGTTCGCGGGCGCCGTCGATGCGCGCGGCTTCCACGAGTTCGTCGGGGACCGTGATGAAGAACTGGCGGAACATGAAGCATCCGGTCGCCGTGAGCACGGCCGGGAGGATGATGCCGGCGAACGAGTTGTAGAGGCCGAGGTTGCGGACCACCAGGAACTCGGGGGCGAGCATGACCTCGCCCGGCAGCATCGTGGTGGCCAGGATGCAGATGAAGAACGCCTTGAGCCATCTGTTGTCGTACTTGGCCAGCGCGTACCCGGTGCAGCAGCTGACGCCCACCGTGAGGATCGTCGTGATCACGCACACGAGGGTCGTGTTGATGAAGTACTGGGAGAAGTTGGCACTGCGCCACGCCTGGAAGTAACCCGACAGGGTGGGGTTGTGCGGAACCAGCGTCAGCGGATAGGAGAACAGGTCCCCGGCCGGTTTGAGAGAGCTGAGGATGAACCACAGCACCGGCAGCCCGTAGAGGCACGCCATGATCCACAGCAGTGTCGTCGCGGGTACCGCCCGCCGGAGCCCACCACTGCTCGCGCCGCGGGGCCGCCTTTTGGAGACGGCCCGTCCGGGACCGGCGTCGGCCTTGCGTGGCATGTCTGTGGTTGTCATCGGTTCTCCACCCGTCGGTTGACGATCAGCTGGATGATCGCGACGGCCATCAGAATGAGCATGAGCACGAACGACGCGGCGCTCGCGTAGCCGATCTGGCCCCGTTGGAAGCCGGTCTGGTAGATGTACTGGACAAGCAGGTTGTTCGACGTTCCGGGTCCGCCGTTGTTGAGGGAGACGAACACCGGGTATTCCTTCATCGCGTTGATCGTGTTGAGCAGGATCACGATGAACGACGTGGGCGCGATGCTCGGCAGCGTGATGCTGATGAACTGGCGCCAGGGGCCGGCGCCGTCGAGCGAGGCCGCCTCGTAGTACGACACCGGTACGTTCTTGATCGCCGCGATGAACAGCAGCATCGAGAAGCCCGTCCAGGCCCAGGATGCCGCGAACACCACCACCAGCAGCGACAGGTCCGCGTTCGACTGCCACGGAACGGCGGACCCGCCGAGCTTCTCGATGACGTAGTTGACCAGTCCGAAGTTCTCACCGAACAGCCACCGCCACAGGACACCCACGACGATGGGCGACAGCAGCCACGGGATGAAGAAGATGACACGGGCGACGGACGCGCCCTTGGCGTTCTTGCTCACCAGCAGGTTGGCGGCGAGCAGCGAGAGCGCGAAGTTCAGCGGAACGAAGAGGACGGCGTACAGCAGCGTCCGGGTCAGCGCGTCGTAGAAGGCGGAGTCCCCGAACAGGTTGTGGTAGTTGTCCAGTCCGATGAACTGGAACGCCCCCACACCGGTGTAGTTCGTGAAGGAGTAGACGAGCCCGATCACCGCCGGCCACGCGAAGAACAGCGCGAAGAGCACGACATTGGCCGCGATGAGGACGAGCGGCGCGAGGGTGTAGGTGCTGCGTCTCCTGGGCTGCCTCACGGACACGTCCGCGGCGCTTTTTGTCATCTTCCTGACTCCGTGCTGGTGGATGGATTGCTGTGGGCTCACGCCGTGAGCCCGGCCTCACGTGGCGACCAGGGCCGGGGGGGGGGGGGGGGGGCCCCCCCCCCCCCCCCCCCCGCCCCCCCCCCCCCCCCCCCCCACCCCCCCGGTCCCCAAGGGGCACAGTCGAGATGGAGACCCCCCGAGCCCCAGAGGGGCCGCCCGAGAAAGAAA
>NZ_JBHXLU010000021.1:41969-130762 GCF_042720695.1 Streptomyces sp. NPDC058457
GGGGGTTTTTTTAATTGTTCCTGCCTGGGGGGGGGTGTTGTTTGGGGGGGGGGCTCCCGGCTTGCGCCGGGCCTCCCGGGCCCACCGGGGGGGGGGGGGGGTGTCTCGACCCCGCCGCCCGGGCCCGCTGGCCTACGATCAGCCGCCGACCTGCTGGTTGTAGCCGTCCACGATGTTCTGGAGGGCCTTGTCGACCGACTGCTGGCCGTTGATCGCCTTGCCGAGCTCCGTCTTGGTCGGGTCGGTGGTGAGGCTCTTGCCCTTCAGCACCCAGCTGGTCTGCGCGCCGTTGAAGTAGCCCGAGATCGGGGCGTAGAGCGGGATCTCCTGGTTGTAGAGCGTGAACGCCGCCTGCGCCGCCGAGGAGGTGAAGGGGTACTTCGGGTTCAGACCGCTCTCGACGGGCAGGAACCCGGACGCCTCACACAGTGTGCGGTACTGGTCCGGCTCGTAGACCCAGGACAGGAACTTCTTCGCGGCGGTGGACGCGGCGCCGTTGTTGTTGAAGCCCACCATCATGCCGCCGCTGTTGACGTCGCTGGCCTGCACCGGCTGGGCGGGGGTCGGCACGCTCGCCCAGTCGAACTTCTTGATGCTGTCCGCGAAGGAGGCGACCTGCCAGACGCCGGACCAGTAGGCGACCACGTCACCGCTCTGGAACATGGCGGACGGGTCGGCGCCGCTGGTCCACACCGACTTCGGCATGGTCTTGTCGTCGTTCAGTCCGACGAAGTACTTCACGGCCTTCGTGGTCGCCGCGTCCACCGAGAACTTGCCGGAGGAGTCCGCGTGGACGTACGTCCCGCCCATCTCGTACACCATGGCGCGGAGCCGGGACGGCGACTGGTCGAAGGTCAGGGAGTACTTGGCGCCGGTCTTCTCCCGGACCTTGTTCGCCGCCTTGATGAACTCGTCCCAGGTCCAGGTGTCCGAGGGCGAGGTCGGGACCGCGACGCCGGCCTTCTTGAACAGCGTCTTGTTGATGAACAGGCCGGACGCGGTGACGTCCGAGGGGATGGACAGCACCTTCCCGGACGAGTCCTTGGCGAGGAAGTTCGCGTTGATGTTGTAGCTCTTGTTGTTGGCGATGGAGCTGAGGTCGATCAGCTTGCTCGACCAGATCGGGTCAAGGGCCGGCACGTCGGCGACATCCGGCAGCGAGTTCGCCTGGGCGGCGTTGTGCAGCTTCGTCGGGTAGCCGTCGTAGGGGATGTTGACGAGCTTGACGCTGACGCCGGTTTCCTTCTTGTACTGCGTCACCAGCTTCTTCCAGCCCGCGTCCTGCCCCGGAACCGTGGAGATCCAGAACGTCAGCGACTTCGCGGTGCCGCCGGAGCCGGACCCCGACCCGCAGGCGGAGAGCAGCAGGGCTCCTGCCGAGGCAACGGCAGCGAGGGGAATCAGGCGGCGCATACCGCCGCGGCCGAGTCGGCTGGAGCGCCGCACACCCACAGTGGTCATCTTCGATCCCATTTCGTCGAACGGACGGAGCACGGCGCCGGCTGAGGCGGCACTGGTGCATTTTGAAGGAAAAGTCGCTTTCCGGGGGCGCGGCCTCGCCCGGCCGCATCGTCCACGCGGGGCGAGCTCCCCGGCCGTCCTGGCCGTCACCGCACGGGCACGCCCTCGCGCGGTTGCCGTACGTCGTGTACGGGCTGGGACGCTCACCCCAAGCCGGCGTCCCGGCCGACTTAGAAAGCGCTTGTCCGGACATTGGCAGACCGATAAGGAAGCCGTCAATCCTTCACCTGCGCGCCTTCGGTCACGGTTTGGACTCCCTTGGCCACGGCGAGCCGGGCGGCACCCACCACGGTACCGAGATCGCCGATCTGGCTGCTGACCACCTCGGTGGGCCAGCTCAGCCGCCCCAGCTCGGCCCGCACCCCGGCCAGGAGCTGGGGATCCGCGCCGGTGCTGCCGCCGAGGACGATCAGCCCCGGATCAAGTACGGCGGTCACCGCGGCGGCCAGCCGGCCCACGTCGGCGGCGTGCCGGGCGACGACGGCACGGGCGGGCTCCCGGCCCTGGGCGGCCAGCGCGAAGAGCCGATCGGCCGTGCGCGGGCGCGGGCCGTCGCTCTCCCGCCAGGCCTCGGCGGCCCGGCGCAGCAGGGCCTGCGAGCCGACGTAGGCCTCCAGGGCCTCCTGGCGGGGCTCCCGGTCGTCGTCCCAGGGGTAGGGCAGCCGGGCCAGCTCACCGGCCGCGCCGTTGGCGCCGCGCAGCACATGGCCGCCGATGACGATGCCCAGACCGATACCGACGCCGATCCGCAGGTAGCCGAAGGTCCGGCGGCCCCGGGCGGCGCCCTCGTGGAGCTCGGCGAGGGCCGCGCAGTTCACGTTGTTCTCCAGGTGGACGGGCACCCCAGACGGCAGGGCGACGGAGACCGCGTCGAAGACGGGCCCGGCCTTGGCGGTCGCCGGGCGCATCCCGGTGCCCGCCCGGTCGGGGGCGCTGACGTCACCGATGGCGACGACGATGGCCCGCAGCGGGGCGCCCGCGGGCAGCGCCGCCAGGGCCTCGCGGACGGCGTCGGCGGCGCGGGGGCGGGGTGTGTCCGCCTCTGCGAGCAGGGTGCCGTCCAGGGCGCAGCCACGCACCCGGGTGCGGGCCGGGCCGAGGTCGACGGCGAGGACCGAGCCGGAGGCGGGCCCGAGGCCGTAGACGGCGGCGGAGCGGCCGGTGCCGCTGGACGCGGTGCCGGAGTGGGTGGCCAGTCCGGCCCCCTCCAGCTCCGCGACGGCGGCGGAGACCGTCGGCTTGGACAGGCCCGCGAGGCTCGCGAGCCGCGGCCGGGTGGCGCTGCCGGCCTGGGCCAGCACGGCGAAGACCGCGCCGGCGCTCTCGGTGAGCCGGGGGGCTTCAGCCACGACGTGTTCCACAGTTCCCCCATGGGTCAGGGGCCGCGCTCCCCCGGGTGTCGCGGGATGCGGCGATGCGGTGCCCTTGTGCCGCGCGGTTGTGGCCTCGACAGCGTCCCGTTGATCGAGTCCGCGGCAACTCTTGACGCACTGTACTTCGTTAGTTAACTTCCTAACGAAGTACACGGTACTCGCCTGCCGTGCTCCGCAAGAAGCCCGTCCCGGGGCTTCCCTACTTGCTCAACTCCTGTTCGGCCAGGCACGGTTCGCCCGCCGTCGCAGCTAGGGCCCGGCCGGCGGATCAAGTCGCAGATGTGCGCACCACACTCCGCGTCTGCGGCTGGATCCGCCGGCCAGGCCCTGAGTGCCAAGCTCTTCGGCGCTCTTCGCCCAGACGACGAAAGAGGATCCGTGCAGGACACTCCTTCTTCCCCGCTCGTGGTCGGCATCGACGTCGGCGGCACCAAGACCCAGCTCCGCGCCCTCGCCGGCGCGGACCGGGTCGCCGACCACGTACGCCCGAGCAGCGGCTGGCGGCCGCACGATCCTGCCGCCGCGGCCCGCTGGCTGACCGCGATCGTCCACGACGCCCTGCCGGCCGGCACCCGCCCGGCCGCCCTGGCCGTCGGCGGACACGCCTGTGAGACCCCCCGCCAGTGCGCCGGCATCGCCGCCGCGCTGCGGGGGCTTCTCGACGTCCCCGTCCGGGTGGTGGGCGACGCCGAGCTCCTCGTCCCCGCCGCCGGCCTGGACAAGGGCGTCGGCCTGGTCGCCGGCACCGGCTCGGTGGCCGTCGGCCGACAGCCCGACGGCAGCCCCGTGCAGGTGGGCGGCTGGGGCGCGGTCCTCGGCGACGAGGGCGGCGCCGCCGGACTCGTCCGGGAGGCCGCCCGCGCCGTCTGGGCCGCACACGACCGCGGCGAGGCCCCCGACGCCCTCGCCACCGGACTCGTCGCCGCCTTCGAGGTGGCCGAGGTACCCGCGCTCGGCGCCGCCCTCGAGAGCGCCTCCGACGTCTCCGCCGAGTGGGGCCGGCACGCCCCGGCGCTCTTCGCCGCGGCCGACGCGGGCTCCCGGATCGCCGCGGATGTGATAGCCGACGGCGGCCGCGCCCTCGCCGGCCTCGTGGCCCGGCTCGCCGCCCGCGGTCTCGCCGTGGACGACGTGGTGGTCGCGGGCGGCACGATCCTCTCCCAGCCGCGTCTGTACGACGCCTTCGCCGACGCGCTCGCCGAGGCCGTACCCGGCGCGCGGCCACAGCCGTTGCGGCTCCCGCCGGTCGAGGGCGCGGTGGCGCTGGCACGTTCGATCCTGTGAGAGACCCGACCGCAGCCCGTCCGGTCCCGCAGGTCCGGACCACGGGCCGTTCGAGGCTGCGAACACGCAGGTCCCGGCCGGTTCTTCCTGTGAACCACCGACCTGCCGTTCAACTCCGGGTCACGTGACGGTCGTCGGGCGATGACCGCCGGGACACGAACTCGCCCTAGAACTTCGCTCGTTCGACACTTTTCCCACGCGAACCGGCACGCTCGCGCGCATCCGGAGCATCGGCCGCCCGCGTGAACTCCCCCAGAACTCAAGAGAGGCACACCCATGCCGTCACCTGCCGGGCACCACTCCGCTTCTCCGGCCCGTGGACTCGCCGTCGGCCGACGGGGATTCCTGAAGACCTCGCTCGGCGCGTCGGCGGGTGTGGTGGCCGCTCCGACCCTCGTCGGCTGGCTCGCCGCCGCCGACGCCAAGGCCGCGACCGCCGCCCTCGCGTTCGTCGACGACTACAAGACCAACATCAGCACCAACCTCACCGCCGACACCAACGCGGTGGTCCGCATCCTCGGCGGCTTCGCGCAGATCTGGAAGACCGGTTCCGCCTGGAACACCGGCAGCGTGCTGCGCGCCGACATCCTGCGCGCCAACATGCGCTACTGCGCCAAGATCACCAGAAGGCGCAGCACCGCCGAGGCGAAGAAGGCGTTCCTCTACGACCGGCAGCACCAGAGCTACGCGATGATCGCCGGCCTCGGCCCGCTCGCCGGCCTCTACAAGGCCGGTTCCCTCGCGGTCACCTCGATCACCAGCGCCCCCGACGGCACGCCCGCCACCACGATCAGCGACGCCGTCCCGGCCGACGCCCCGGCGGGCTCGGCGCTCGGTGCGGGCTCGCACGACTCGGCGCTGGGCAAGGTGGCCACCCTGGTCGACACGCTGCGCGGCAACTACGCGTCCGGCAACCCGTCCAAGTACGCCTACCAGTACCCGCGTCCGTGGCGGATGACCGAGAACAGCGAGGTCGTCGACACGGGCACGACGGACGCCTACGGCTACCCGGTCTACGAGTCCGACGTGGTCGTCGCCCCGCAGCTGCTGCGCCAGCGCAGCACCTCCCCGACCGACGACGGCGGTTTCCCGTCCGGCCACACCAACGCCTTCCACCTGGCGGGCCTGGCCTACGCGTACGCGGTGCCGGAGCGCTTCCAGGAGCTGGTCGCCCGGGCCCTGGAGCTCAGCGACACCCGGATCATCGCGGGCATGCACAACACGGTCGACGTGATCGGCGGCCGCGTCATGGCCACCGCCCTGGCCGCCGCCACCCTCGCGGACCCGGCCAACGCCGATCTCAAGGCGGCCGCCCGCGCCCAGGCCCTCGCGTACTTCGCGGCGCAGACCGGCTCCACCGCCGACACCCTGTACGCCTACGCCCACTCGGCCGACGCCGCCACCGACCCGTACGCCGACCGCGAGGCCAACGAGCGCGCGGCCACGCCCCGGCTGACGTACATCCTGGACCGGGAGGGCCGCGAGCTCCCGCTCACCGTGCCCAAGGGCGCCGAGGTGCTGCTGGAGACCCGCCAGCCGTACCTCACCGGGGACCAGCGCCGCGAGGTGCTGCGCAGCACCGGCCTGCCCTCCGGGTACGTGCTGCTGGACGGCCCGGAGCAGTGGGGCCGCCTCAACCTGTTCGCCGCCGCCGACGGTTACGGCGCCTTCGACGCGGACGTCACGGTCACCCTGGACGCGGCGGCCGGCGGCTTCTCGGCGGCCGACAGCTGGCGCAACGACATCGACGGCCACGGTGCTCTGACCAAGAAGGGCACCGGCACGCTGACCCTGACCGGCCGCAACCGCTACCGGGGCGGCACGGTGCTGGCCGCCGGCACCCTGGTCGCCGCCTCCGAGGACGCGCTGGGCCGCGGTGACGTCCGGGTCTCGGCCGGCACCCTGCGGGTCGCCTCGGAGCTGTTCGTGCGCGGGACGTACACGCAGGACGCGGGCGCCCTGGAGGTCACCCTCGCCAAGGGCGGCAAGGCGCCGCTGGCGGTGAAGCACCTGGCCGTCCTGGGCAGGGGCACCACGCTGTCCCTGAACCTCGACACCGAGCGCCCGCCGGCCGCGGGCAGCACCCTCCCGGTCGTCGACGCGCCGCGGCTGCGCGGCCAGTTCGACGAGGTGGAGCTGAACTCCGCCACGCTGCGGGCCGTACCCGTCTACACGGCAGACGGTCTGTCGGTACGACTCGTGAAGCGGTGACGCGCCCGGTGGCGGGAGCGATGCGACAGTAGGGCCCATGACTGCTCGTGATCGCTCCCGCCACCGCGGGCCCGGTGTCCCCGCGGGGCGGAAGATGGCAAGCGAACAGCAGTCGGTCCTCGAACCCGACCTCCCCGCCGCCCCCGGGCCGCTCCCCCGGCGCACCGCCGCGGCCCGGCTGACCGCCGCCCTGCGGGCCCGCCGCCGGTGGCTGGTGCCGGTCCTCGCGGTGCTGCTGCTCGCCCAGATGGCGGCGGCGATGGTGACCACCGCCGTCCAGCAGACACCCACCATCGACGAGCCGGTCTACGTGGCCACGGCCACCGACTACCTCCACGAGCACCGGCTGCGCTACAACACCGAGCACCCGCCGCTCGGGAAACTCGTCATCATGGCCGGCATCGCCGTCGCCGACCCGCACTACGACCCGTCGTACCAGGGCGACCAGGGGCAGGTGGGACAGCACCTGCTGTACGCGTCCGGCAACGACCCCTGGCGGGTGATGCTGTGGGCGCGGCTGCCGGTCATCGTTCTGACACTGCTGTTCGGTCTGGTGGCGTTCGCCTTCGCCCGTGAGGTCCTCGGTACGGCCGCCGGGCTGCTGGCGCTCGCCCTGTACTGCTTCTCCCCCGACGTCGTCGCGCACGGCTCGCTGGCCACCCTGGACGTGCCGTCGGCCGGGTTCGTGCTGACGTCGGCCTGGCTGGTGTGGCGGGCCCGGCGCCGGCCCCGGCTGTGTCTGCCCCTCGCGGGGGCCGCGCTGGGGGCGGCGGTGGCGACGAAGATGAGCGCGCTGCCGGCGGTCCCGGTGCTCGTGGCGCTGGCGGCGGTGTCGGTGTGGGGCGCGCGTCCGGGCCGTGCGCTGCGCGCCCTCGCGGCCGCGGCCGTGGTGGCCGTGACCGCGGTCGCCGTCGTGTGGCTCTCCTATCTGGCGGTCGATCCCCGGCTGCGTCCGCTGTCCGCCGAGGCCGTGCCGGCGGCGCACGGACTGCGGGGCCTGCTGACCGGCCTGATGCCCTTTCCGCAGGCCTACCGGGACGGCATGCGGATGCAGTTCGCCCTGGAGGACTACCCCTGGCAGGGCTATCTGTTCGGGCACCTCTACACCGGCTCCCGCTGGTACTACCTGCCGGCCGCCCTGCTGGTGAAGACCCCGCTCGGCATGCTGGCCCTGTGGGCGGCCGGTGCCGTCGCGCTGGTGGCGGTACGGCGGTTGCGGCCGGCCGCGCCGTACCTGCTGCTGCCGCCTGCCGTGCTGCTGGCCTCGGCGATGACCGGGTCACGGGACTTCGGCACGCGGTACGCGGTCTTCATGCCGATGTTCCTGGCGGTGGGCGCGGCCGCGGTCCTGACGGTGCGTCGGCGATGGGCGCGGCCGGTGGCCGGGGCGCTGGTGCTGTTCGTCGCGGTGAGCTCGCTGCGCACGTTCCCGTTCTATCTGCCGTACGCCAACGAGGCGTTCGGCGGTCCGGCGAAGACGCATCTGTGGCTGCACGACTCCAACGTGGACTGGGGGCAGGATCTCGGCCGGCTCGCCGACCGGCTGAGGGAGCGCTACCCGGGCGAGCGGATCTGGCTGGTCTACAAGGGCAGTGGCGTCCCGGAGTACTACGGCATCCACGCCGCCGACCCCCGCAAGGTGCCGGCCGGGAAGGTGCACGGGCTGCTGGTCGTCTCGGACTCGTCGGTCGCCAAGGCCCGAGGCGCACTCGCCGAATTGATCGACACCAGCCGTCCGGTCGATGATGTCGGTCATTCGATCACCATCTATCGGCGGTGACCGTACGATCCACCCGATCCACCGGCGACGGCCACCGCATCCGCCGCCGGTGAGCGCCGGAATCCCGGTGCTGTTTCCGCATCCTGAGCGTTCGGCGCCGGGACGGTCCGGCGTACCGCACAACCCCTGGTCACCACGGTCCGTGAGCTATGTTGAGTCCTCGTGGGAGACAAAGGAGGCGCTTCGGTGCCATCGCCGCAGCAGGCACGTGCACAGGCATCCGCGATCACCTCGGGCAAAACGGTGCCGGAG
Organism: Streptomyces sp. NPDC058457; assembly: GCF_042720695.1. Taxonomy (NCBI): domain Bacteria; kingdom Bacillati; phylum Actinomycetota; class Actinomycetes; order Kitasatosporales; family Streptomycetaceae; genus Streptomyces; species Streptomyces sp. NPDC058457. The sequence continues at coordinate 50,391 of NZ_JBHXLU010000021.1, forward strand.
GCCGAGGCCGCGCCCACCTCCCAGCTCCGCGAGCTCTTCGACGGCCCCCGGCTCTCCCCCGGCCAGCGTCGCATCGCCCAGTACCTGATCGACCACATCACCGAGGCGGCCTTCCTGTCGATCACCGACCTCGCCGAGCGGGTCGGGGTCAGCCAGCCGTCGGTGACCCGGTTCGCGGGCGCGGTCGGCTTCAGCGGCTACCCCGCGCTGCGTGAGCGGCTCCAGTCGATCGCGCTGCGCACCCTGGCGGGCGGCACGGGGGCCGCCACCGAGCACCGCAGCAACGAACTCCAGGCCGCCGTCGACGCCGAGATCGAGAACCTGGAGAACCTGCGCCGGGACTTCGCCGACCCGGACCGGGTGATCTGGATCGGCCGCGAGCTGTCCCAGTCGTCCCCGCTGACCGTGCTCGGCCTGCGCATCTCCGTCTCGCTTGCGGAGTACTTCGCCTACGCCGCCCGCCGTATCCACCCCGACGTACGGCTGGTGACCCGGGGCGGCAGCGTGGCCTACGACGCGCTGCTGCAGTCGCGCGAGGCGGGCGGCACCTGGGTGCTGGCGTTCGGCATGCCACGGCACGCGCAGGAGACGCTGACCGCGATCCGGGTGGCGCGCACCGCGGGGCTGCGGGTCGCGCTGGTGACCGACCAGGCGCTCGGTGCGCTGGCCGACGAGGCCGACGTCACCTTCAGCACCGGCATCGGGTCCCGCCTGGTCTTCGACACCTACGCGGCGCCCGGCCTGCTGGCTGCCGCGCTGCTCCAGGCCATGACCGACGCCGATCCCGAGCGCACCCAGGCGCGCCTGGAGGAGTACGAGCAGGTCGCCGAGGAGCACCAGTTCTTCCTCAAGGACTGACCCGGGGATCCCGGCGTAACGGACGTCTCCCCTTCCCCTCCGCATGACCTCGTAGGGGGAGTATTCACCGCATTTCGCGCATGAATGTTTTCATACGTCTTGCAAACCGGACGGCATATATAAATACTGCTCACGGATCACCCCCGGCCCACTCCGGGCACGTTCCGCACCCGAGGACGCACCGCTCGCACCCGCCCCGAGAAAGCCGACGGACCGCCCATGCGCACGCAGCACCACCAGCAGTGCCGGCGGCCGACGCCCGGGGCCTCGCACGGACACCCCCAGCCGCCGTCTCCTACCCGCGTCGGCGCCGGGGATGTTCGAACGGGCATCGCCTTGGCGATTCGCCCGCGGCGGCTCCGGCCATCCCCTAGGCCGGAGCCGCCCAGACCCCCGTCGAGCACCCTCACGACGCCGCACACCCGGAAGCGATGATCATGACTCTGACGACGACCGCGCGCATCAGCCCCGACTGGCCCTGCCAGGTCAAGGCACCGGGCAGTTACGACTGGGAGCGCTCCGCCGCCAAGTGGCTGCGCGAACTGGTGCCGGCCCGCTACGCCAGCTACCCGGCGCTGATCCGGCACCCCGTGCTGCTCGCCCGGCACGCGCAGATCCAGGTCCAGCAAGAGGTCCGGGTGGCACGCACGGCGCTGCAGACGGCACGCGCCGAACTGCCCCTGCTGGGCCTGCCGGAGTCGGTCATCGAGCACACGATCAAGCTGTACGCGGCGGAGGTCATGCAGCTGCAGCACATCGCCCGCAGCGTCCGCGTGGTCACCGAGGCGCTGGTCGGGCACAGCACCGGCCGCTGACCATTTCGGTCCACGGTTGCCCGGATCCTTCATGGATCGGGTACGAGAGTGATCAGAGACACCCTCCTGTGCCATGCTCAAGCGGTGACGAGCGAGTACGTGCCTTCCACGGACGCCGGTGCCGTCGCCGAGCTGGCAGCCCTGGCCAGGGTCGTGTCCAGGCAGCGCGCCGAGCTGGACCGGCTGCGGGACTCGGTGGCCACGTCCGCGGCGGTGGAGCGTGCCAAGGGTGCTCTGATGGCCGCCACGGGCTGCTCCCCGGACGTCGCCCACGAGGAACTTCTGCAGCGGGCCGAAGCCGGGAACCGCACGCTGCTTGAGGAGTGCTGGCTCACCCTCGGCGCCCTGATGCCGTCCGCATCCGCGGCCGGGACCGCCCCCGTCACCGGCCCGCCCGCCTCCACGGTGCCCCCGGGGTCGCCCGCCCCGCCCGGCACCGCCGAGGCCCTCGGCCGGCTCGGCAGGGCCCTGCTGCACGTCGGTTCCCCGCAGGAGCTGGCCGGGACGCTGCTCGAGCACCTGGCACCCCGGGTCGACGCCGACGCGGTACTGCTGTACCGGCGGCTGCCGCCCGGCGACGGGCTCGAACTGATCGGGTACGCGGGGCTGGACGCGACGCTCGCCGCCCAGTGGCACCAGGTGCCGCCGCTGCAGGGGTTCGCCCCGCTGGAGGCGCTCAGGGCCGGTGAGCCGCTCTGGCTGGAGGACTTCACCGAGGACCGGCAGGTGTTCCAGCTCATCGACGAGCCGCCCGGCCGCTGGCTGTCCCGGGCCTGGCTGCCGGTCACGGCCGGCGTGGCCCTCGGCGTACTGCGCCGGTCCGCGGCCGCCTTCGGTCCCGCCGGCCGTGAGCTGCTGCGCTCCGCCGCCCGGCTGTGCGCCGGCCGGCTCGGCGCCCTGGGCGCCCCCGCCGAGCCGGTGACGTCGGGGCTCTCCGCTGCGGTGCAGACGGTGCTGGACGCGCTGCCGGGAGCGGCGGTCCTGCTGGTCCCGCTGCGTACCGGCACCGGAGAGGTGGAGGACTACCGCGTCGAGGCGGCCACCCCCGGCGCCGTGGACATCCTGGGCCGCACCGGCCGCGAGCTGGTCGGCTCCCACATCCTGGAGAGCTACCCCTCCGTCGCCGGCGAGTCGTTGTGGCAGGGGTATCTGAAGGCGCTCGGCGGAGAGCCGTACGAGGGCGAGCCGTTCGTCCACGAGGAGGTCGTCGCGGGGGTGACCGTGACCGGCACCTACTCGGTGCGGGCCGCGCGGCTCGGCGACGGGCTGCTGGTGACCTGGCTGCGGCACGACACGGAGGAGCGGCAGGAGCAGCGGCTGGCGGACATGCAGCGGCTGGGCAACCTCGGCTGGGCGAACTGGAACCTGATCACCCGTCAGGTCAACTGGTCCTCCCAGGTGTACACCATCCTGGGCCGCGAGCCGGGGCGCGGGGCGGTGCCGCTGGACCTGCTGCCGGACCTCGTGCTGCCCGAGGACGCCCACGCGCTGGCCCGCGCCGTCTCCGAACTCGCCCGCACCGGGCGCCCGTTCGACGTGCCGTTCCGGATCAGGTCCGGGAACGCCGTACGGCATCTGCGGGCCGTCGCGGAGGCGGTGACCGCCCCGGACGGCACGGTCGTCGAGGTGCACGGCTTCGTGCAGGACCTCACCGCGCAGCGCAGCGCCGAACTCGCCCTGGTGGACAGCGAGCGCGCGATCCTGGTGCAGCGCGGCGTCCTGGAGGCCGAGCGCGCCCTGGCCGCCCGGCTGCAGCACGCGCTGCTGCCGCTGCCCAGCAGGCCGGTGCGGCTGCGCGGGCTGCGGGTCGAGGTCGCCTATCTGCCCGCCCAGGCCGGGGTGCATGTCGGCGGCGACTGGTTCAGCGCCATCGAACTCCCCGACGAGGCCGCGCTGTTCGTGGTCGGCGACGTGGCGGGCCACGGCGTCGACGCCGTCGCCACGATGGCCCAGCTGCGGTTCACCGCCAAAGGCATGGTGACCACCGGCTCCTCCCTGACCGGCGCGCTGGCCCGGCTCAACTTCCTCCTCCTGCACTCGCGCGACGCCCAGTCCACCGCGACGCTCGTCCTCGCCCGCTACGAGCCGGCCGGGCGCCGTCTCGCCTGGGCCCAGGCTGGTCACCCGCCGCCCCTGCTGGTGCGCGGAGGCAGGGCCCACCGCCTGGACCGTCCGGCCGGCCTGCTGCTCGGGGCGTGCGCGGACCCGGTCTACGAGTCCGCCGAGTTCCGGCTGGAGCCCGGCGACCGGCTGCTGCTCTACACCGACGGCCTCGTCGAGCGCCCGGGCGAGGACATCGACGCGGGTCTCGACCGCCTGGCCGCGGCCGCCCTCGCCGCCGGGCCGGCCTCCCTGGACGCGCTCCTCGCCGCGATGCTGGCGGGCGAACGGCGGGACGACGTGTGCGTGCTGGACATCCGGGTGCCGGTGGCGGACGAGGAGTAGCCGGACCGTCGCTGTTCTCCTGATCCACTGCCCGCCGGTCGAAGCCGCCGGTCAGCTGTCGGTGAGGCTGGTGCGGGACTCCAGGGCGCGGCGGGTGTCGTCGCCGTAGACACCGCGTTCGTCGCCGCTGATGCCGTACCAGACCTGGAAGCGCTCCACGGCGGCGGTCAGGGCGGCGTCGTAGGTGCCGGCGGTGGAGCCGTCGCGGTACACGTCCGGGATACGCAGCAGGCGCTGCTCCAGTTCGACGACCTCGGAGCCGGCGTCGCCCTGGCGGAGGGTGCCGGCGCCGTCGGGGTCGGTGGAGGTGTCGGAGGCCGGTGGGGTGGTGGCCGGTGCCGTGGTGGCGGAAGCGGACGGCTGGGCGGCCTCGGCGGTGCCCTCGCGGCCGGGCAGCAGAAGGGCGCAGCCGAAGCCGACCAGGGCGGCCGCGCCGACGGCCACCACCACGGCGGCCCTGCGCAGTCCCGGCCCGAAGCCGAAGGCACGGGCCGGGTGGGAGTCAGGATCGTGCCCGTACCCGCGGCCACGGCCGCCCGGCGTGGTGCGCGGGCCGTCGGTGACAGGCGGGAGTTCCTGGGTCTCGTCCTCCGTACCGGAGTCGAACGCCGGGTCGAAGGCCTCGAAGTCCGCCGGGTCCCGGCTCTTCGGCGCCCTCGCCTTCGCGTCGGCCTCCGTCCCCTCGTGGAACTCGCGCATCAGCTCCGCGAGGGTGTCGAGCCTGCGGGGGCGCAGGACCCGGACCGGTTCCAGGACCGGTCCGCGGTGCGGCTGTTCCGGGTCGGGCGGTGTCGACACACTGCTCTCCTTCCACGCACCCGTGCGCACGGGTGTCCGCGATCCCCGAGAACACATACGGGAGGACCGGCCCGCCGGTTCAGCCCGGAGCGAGAGCGGGCATGGGGACGGCCGGCAGAGCACTCAGTCCCCCGACTGCGTGCACTGAGTGCCAGACAGGTGGACGGAATGCTACGTTCGCGTCCATGAGCTCCAGCAGCGCGGCACCGCCCGCCAAGCCGCCCATGCGGGACGCCCTGGTCGCGGCGGCCTTCCGGCTCTTCCTGGAGCGCGGTTACGAGCAGACGACCGTAGACGACATCGTCGCCCTGGCGGGGGTCGGGCGGCGCTCGTTCTTCCGCTACTTCCCGTCCAAGGAGGACGTGGTCTTCCCCGACCACGAGGGGTGCCTGGCCGACATGACCGCGTTCCTGGCGGCGGACGACCCGCAGTGCGAGCCGGTGCGGCGGGTGTGCGACGCGGCGCGGCTGGTGCTGCGGATGTACGCCGAGAACCCCACGTTCTCCGTGCAGCGTTACCGGCTCACCAAGCAGGTGCCGGGGCTGCGCGCGTACGAGCTGTCGGTGGTGTGGCGCTACGAGCGGGCGCTCGCCGAGTACCTGCGGGGCCGGTACGCGGGCCGCCCGGACGGGACGCTGCGGGCGGACGTCATCGCGGCGGCCGTGGTCGCGGCGCACAACAACGCGCTCCGCTCCTGGCTGCGTTCGGACGGGCGGAGCGACGCGGACGAGACGGTCGACCACGCCCTCGGGTACGTGCAGGACGCGTTCGGCACCGGGCCCGCCGTGCCCGCCGGCCCCGCCCCGGGTGGGGCGCCGGCGGCGCTGTTCGGCGGCCCGGTGGAACACCCGGACGACGTGGTCGTCCTCGTCTCACGGCGCGACGCCCCGCTGTGGCGGGTGGTGCAGGAGATCGAGACCGCGTTCGGCCGCACCTGAGAAGTTCCGGCGGGCCCATATTGGGGGTACGCAGTGCCTTTACGGCTGACACTGAGTGCCATACGCTGTCGGCGTGCACGGTGGCACCGCGGACCGGGCACAGGCGTGCCCGGCCGGGTCCGGACACGCGGGATTCCGGGCGAGCCCAGGGAGTTGACCAGCGTGTACCACCACTCGACGAGCGCCGCGCAGTCGGCGGTCGGATTCGCGACGGGCGTTCTCGACCCCGCGCCCGCGGACCGCACCCAGGACGCCATCGTCTACCAGCGCTGCGCCTGGTGCGGCACGGCGATGTACCACCGGCTGCTGTGTCCGGTGTGCCAGGGCAGCGAGCTGCGGACGGAGCGCAGCGAGGGCACGGGCACGGTCCGCCACTCGACGGTGGTGCACCGCAACACGCCCGCCGCGCGCAACGTGTCCCTGATAGAGATGGCCGAGGGGTTCGTGGTGCGGGGCCGGGTCATGGGCCCGCCCATCGGCATCCACAGCGGCGACCGGGTCAAGCTCTCCACGGCCAAGGACCCGGTGCGGGGCGAGCCGGTCTTCCAGCTGCTCGACGAGCCGTACCGCGCCTGGAGCTGACGGCCGGAAATCCGGTTGCCCGGCGACCGGCGGCGTGGGCGAGGATGTGCCCATGAGCGAGGAAACGGCCCAGGTGGCCGCTGCGATCGCAGGCGAGCTGCGGCTCATGGACCCCGAGGTGCGCGCCTCCCGGGAGCTGGCGGGTGAGCTGCTGGACCCGGAGTTCGTGGAGGTGGGCGCGTCCGGCCGCAGGTACGCGTACGAGCAGCTGCTCGCCGAACTGCCCGACAAGCCGGGCGCGTCGAAGGACGGCCCCCGGTACCAGCCGTCCGGCATGGCCGGTGTCGTCCTCGCACCGGGTCTTGTGCAGGTGACCTTCGAGGCCCGTCTCGGCGACCGGCGCTCCCGGCACAGCTCCCTCTGGCGCCGGCGCGACGAACAGAGCGGCTGGCGGATGTACTACCACCAGGCCACGACCGTTCCGCCCGGCGTCGAGTAGCGCGCCGGGCCGGGGACAGCCGTGACGGTGGTCGTGGTGGGCGCCGGGATCCTCGGCGCGTCGGTGGCGTACCACCTGGCCTGCCGGGGCGTACCCGTGACGCTGGTCGAGCGGGGGCCCGGTCCGGCCGCGGGCGCCACCGGGGACTCCTTCGCGTGGATCGGGGGCACGTCCGGCGGGGACTGGCCCGGCGGTGCCGAGGATCTGCGCCATGCGGTCCTGGCGGACTGGCGGCGGCTGGAGCGGGAGGTGCCGGGCGTCACGGTCCGCCGGACCGGCTCGCTCACCTGGCCGGTGCCGTACGGTCCCGGCGGCGGCCGGCTCTCCGAGGGACGGCATCGGGTCGGCCGCGCGGCGATCCAGGCGCTGGAGCCCCACGTACGCCCCCCGACACGGCCGTGCACACCCCGTCCGACGCGGGCGTGGACCCCGTCGCGGTCACGGCGGCGCTGGTCGGAGCGGCGCGGGACCGAGGCGCCCGGGTCGGGTACGAGGCGGCGGACGTGGCACTGCGGACGGAGACCGGGCGCGTCACGGGGGTCGACACCGCCGCCGGATTCCGTCCCGCCCGCGTCGTCGTCCTGGCCGCCGGCACGGGAGTCGTCGAGTTGGCCGCACCCCTCGGGACCGCCCTGCCCGTCGTCGGATCCCCCGCCCGGCTGCTCCGGCTGGCCGCGCCGCCGGGGCTGGTGCGGTCCGTCGTGGCCGGACCGGACTTCGAAGTACGCGAAGTGAGCGCGGGACGGCTGCTGCTGACCCGTACGAGGGCGGACGACGAAACGGCCGTCGCCGGCCTCCGCGCGGCGTTCGAGGGCGAGTTCCAGGTACTCGGGTCCCGGGTGGGCGTCCGCCCGATGCCCGAGGGCGGCCCGCTGATCGGCCCGCTCACCCCGGACGGCTCCGCGTACCTGGCCGTCGCCCACTCCGCGGTCACCCTCGCCCCCACCGTCGGCCGTCTGGTCGCGGCGGAACTTGCCACCGGGCAGGCCGCCCCCGAACTCGACAGGTGCCGTCTTCCCCGCACTTGACCCTTCACTCAAGCCTCACAGGCAACCCACAGACTCAACTCCCCGTCCTCCGGAGGGCGAGGGGCTCCCCGGGACGGCCGGGACGGCCCGTGCTCGCCATCCGAGGAGGAGGGAACATTGGTCCGTACCCGGCGCATATGGGTCATCGCGGCAGCGGTGCTCGCGCTCGCGGGAGGAGTGTCCGGCACCACCGCACAAGCTCAACAGGCCGCATCCGCGGCTGCGTCCGGCGGAAAGCTGCCGCCTGGCTGGCACATCGACCAGGGGCGGTCGGCGCCCCAGCTGGTGTGGCGGTCCGGCAGACGGGTGCCGATGGGTGACGCGCGGGTCGAATTCCGGGCGGACGGGCGGCTGTTGGGGGTGCCGAAGCCGGAGCGGGACGGGCACACCTTCCGGCTCGGTCTGGCCGGGGCACGGACGGGAGCGCTGACGGACCTTCAAGTCTGGTCCGGCGGACGCCGGTTGGACGCCCGCCCGGCCGCGTCCGCTTCCCCGGCGGCGGTCCGGCCCCCGGCGCCGCTGCCCGCCGGTCCGGTGGACCCGGGCAGGCCCGGCCCGTACCGCACGAAGACGGGCTCGTACCAGCTCAGGCCGGTGAGCCTGCCCGGGTTCCCGGTCCCGGTCGAGATGCGCGCCGTGGTGGTCGCGCCCACCGGGGTCTCCGGGGCGCGCCCGCTGGCGCTGTTCCTGCACGGCCGCCACGCCACCTGCTACGCCCCGCACGGCGGCGGGGACGACGCCTCCGGCGCCTGGCCCTGCCCGGCGGGCACGCTCCCGGTGCCGAGCCACCGGGGCTATCTGCGCGACCAACGGCTGCTGGCCTCCCAGGGCTACGTGACCGTGTCGATCTCCGCGAACGGGATCAACGGCCAGGACTGGCAGGCCGAGGACGGCGGCGCACAAGCCCGGTCGTCGCTGATCCGGCTGCACCTGGCGCACTGGGCCGACTGGGCGCGCCACCCGCGCCTCGCGCCCCCGATCGTGCGCGAGTCACCCCGCGCCGACCTGTCCCGCGTGCTGCTGATCGGCCACTCGAGGGGCGGCGAGGGCGTCAACCGGGCGGCGCTGGACAGCCTGTACCCGCCGCCGGCCGCCCAGGACGGCTATCACGGCAGGGTGCGCTGGCACATCAGCGGGACCGTGCTGATCGGCCCGACCGTCTTCGGCCAGAACCCGGTGTCGGACGTCCCGTCGCTCACGATCCTGCCGGGCTGCGACGGCGACGTCTCCGACCTGCAGGGCGAGATCTACGTCGACGGCACCCGCGCGGTCAGCAGCGGCAGGGCCCTGCACAGCGCGGTGTACGTGATCGGCGCCGACCACAACTTCTTCAACACCGAGTGGACGCCGGGACAGGCGCAGGCCCCCGCGGAGGACGACTTCTCCGACGACCCGGACCACCCGGACCCGGTCTGCTCCCCGCGGGCCGCGACCCGGCTGACCGCCGACCAGCAGCACCGGGCCGGCTCGACGTACATCGCGGCGGCGGCCCGGCTGTTCGTCGCGGGGGACGACAAGGTCCGTCCGCTGCTGGACGGTTCGGGGCGGCGGGCGCCGTCGGCGGATCCGGCTCGGGTGATCAGCCACGCGGTCGGTGCGAACCGCGGGGCCGGGTTCCTGCCGGACGGCGCGGTGACGGTGACAGGTGGCCGGCTGTGCTCGGCGGTCGACCCCGACCCGGCGGTGGCCTGCCTGGGACAGGGCGTCACGGGTGTCTCGCCGCACTTCGCGCAGTGGGAGACGGGACAGGAGGCCGGCCGGCACGCGGTCGCGCTGCACTGGACGTCCGCCGGATCCCCGACCCGGGTCCGGGTGGCACGGCCGGTCTCGCTCTCCGGTGCCGAGGCGCTCGCACTGCGGGTCTTCGTACCGCCGAACTCCCGGGGCACCGCGCTCGACGTGTCCCTCACCGACAGCCACGGCCGGCGGGCCACGCTGGGCCGGGTGCGGGCCGACGGACTGCCCGGCAGCGACCGCACCGCGTCCTACTGGGCGCGCGAGCTGCGCGTACCGCTCACCGCGGCCCGCCGGGCCGGGCTCGACCTGCGGTCCGTCACCTCCCTTGAGCTGACGCCGCGTTCGGCGTCCGGGCGGGCCTGGCTGATGGACGCCTGGGGCTGGCGGCCGGGCACCCCGGCGGTCCGCGCGGCCGTGCTGCCGCGCGTCGACGTCGGCCGGCTCACGGTCGACGAGGGCGACTCGGGCGTACGCACGTACCACGTCCCGGTGCAGGTGTCGGGGCGGGGCAGCGGCCGGGTTCGGGTGTACGTCGTCGACCCGGCGACCGGCACCGCGAAGGACCGCCTGGTCACCGTGCGGCCGGGCGGCCACGGCATCGACGTGCCGGTCGAGGTGCGGGGCAACACCCGCTACGGCGCGGACGTGCCGTACGACGTGCTGGTCAAGGCCGTCCACGGGGCCGTGGTCGGCTCCTACCGGGGCGGGCTGACCGTGCACGACGACGATCCGGCTCCCACGGTCACGGTGACCCCGCTCGCGGACCGGGTGACCGAGGGTGCGGCCCTGAAGTGGCGGATCTCGCTGTCCGCGGCCGCGGACACGGACATCGGCGCGCTGTTCGTCCCCGTCCCGGCCGGCAGCGGCGGGACGGAGCTGTCCACCAAGGACGTCGACCCGGGCTGGCTGGCCAGCGCCTCCGGCGCGGAACCGGACCCGGAACGGCCGTTGTCCCAGGTGGACGGGTTGTACCTGTGGCTGGACGTGCCCGCCGGGAAGACCGGCCTCGACGTCACCCTGCCCACCGTGCGGGACGGGGTCCGGGAACCGGCCGAGTCGGTGACCTTCCAGCAGGCGGGCGACGACGGCAGGCCGCTGCCCGGCGGTCTGGCGCTCACCGGAACGGTGCTGGACGCCTCGTAGCGGTCCGCGCGCCCTGGGGAGACCGTGGTTTCCCCAGGGCGCGGCCTTCTCAGGCGCTCAGCGTCACCCGGATGCCGACGGTGCCGTCGACGCCGCGACGCAGCCTGCTGCCGAGGAGGGTGAGCCGGCCGGTGATGCCGTACTTGCGGGCGATGAGGCCGCGGTAGCGGGCGGTGGTGGCCGCGTCGGCGATCTCCGCGGTGGCCGCGACCGGGTCGCCGGTCGGGCGGCCGCGCAGGTCGCAGGCGCCGACCTTGACGTCGGCGCGGCGCCGAATGCGCTTGACCTTCCAGGAGTCGGCGGTCGTCCAGACGCCGAGCGTGTCCCCGTCCCGCACCACCCACACCGGGGTGGGGACGGGGGTGCCGTCCTTGCGGTAGCTGGTGACCAGCAGGTACTTGCCGGCGCCGAGCCGGTCGAGGGCCGTCCGGGTGTTGTCGTCCATGCCCGGAGTCTAGGCGGAGTCGCACCCCGAAAGGGGCGGGGGGAACTGCGCGACCAGCCACGACGACGCCGCAGTCGGTAGACGGCATATCGCGGTACTTCCCGCGAGGCGCTCAGGTGGCCGCACTCCGGTCGAGCAGCTCGAGATACCTCCGCGCGAACAGATACGCATCGCCGGGCCAGCGGGCCGAGAGATAGGTGCCGTCCTCCACGACGAAGGCATGCGTGTCGTCGGTCGCGGTGCCGCGCCGGGTGAGAGTGCGGGGGCCGCGCTCGAACCGACCCGCCGGGTCGTCGAGCGCGGCGCGCACCTCGTCCTCGACGTAGGCGGGGTAGGTGCGGTAGTAGCGGCCGAGGCGCCAGGCAGTGGTGAAGTAGGCGGTGCGCTCCATGTACTTGGGCAGGCAGGTGGTACGGCGGCCGGACAGGACGCTGCGCCCGGTGGCCGGGTCCCGGGTGCGGGCGAGGACGAGGACGCCGTGGCAGATCGCGCCGACCGGGCGGCCCAGCGCCCAGAACTTCCGTACCTGGTCGCGCAGTTCGGGCGAGCCGAGGTACTGGCGCATGCCGGGCGCGTGTCCGCCGGGCAGCACCAGCCCGTCGAAGCCGGTGACGTCGAGGTCGGCCCAGGCCACGGTGGCGGTGAACTCCGGTGCGGCGGTGAGCTGTTCGTAGCACCGCCGGGGTTCGTCCGCGGCGCCGAGCTGCCCGAACAGGACGCCGGTGAGCAGCCGGGGGTCGGCCGCGGGCCGGGTGCCGGCGCGTTCGGTGGCGAACACGACCTGATGACCGGCCCGGGTCAGCTCCCGCCAGGGCACGGCCACCTCGGTCACGTCGAAGTCCCGGTCAGGAAGGGGCATCAGCACACGCATACGGCCATGATGTCAGCCGGGCGGCCACGCCTCACGCGAGCGCCGCGGCCATCCGCCGTACCGCCTCGGTGATCACCTCGGGCGAGGTGGCGAGGTTGAACCGGACGTGCCCGGCGCCGCCGGTCCCGAAGGGGATGCCGGAGTTCACGGCGACCCGGCCGCGCTCCAGGAAGACCTCGGCCGGGTCGTCGCCGAGGCCGAGGGCGCGGCAGTCCAGCCAGGCGAGGTAGGTGGCCTCGGCGGGTCGGTACCGGATGCCGGGCAGGTGGCGGTCGAGCAGCCCGGCGAGCAGCTGCCGGTTCTCGTCGAGGCCGGTGCGCAGGGCGTCGAGCCAGGCGGTGCCGTCGGTCAGCGCGGCCGTGTGGGCGATGACGCCGACATGGCTCGGGCCGTGGCTCACCTCCTCCGGCAGCCGGGCGAGGTCGGCTGCGGCGCCGGGTCCGGCGAGGGCGAGCGCGGCCTTGAGGCCCGCGAGGTTCCAGGCCTTCGACGCGGACATCAGCGACAGCCCGCGTTCGGCGCCGGGCACGCTCAGGTACGGCACGAAGTCGACGCCCGAAGCCGTCAGCGGGGCGTGGATCTCGTCGGCGACGACCCGGACGCCGTACCGCTCGGCGAGGTCGGTGACGGCGGTGAGCTCGTCTGCGGTGTGCACGGTGCCGGTCGGGTTGTGCGGGCTGCACAGCAGATAGCCGGCGCGCCCGCCGCCGAGCCCGCGGAACGCCGCCTCCAGCACGTCGGGGTCGATACGCCCGCCGGCGCCGAGCGGAGCCTCCACCACCCGGCGGTCCATGTTCCCGACGAACTGGTAGAACGGCGGGTACACGGGCGAGTTGACGACCACCGGGTCACCCGGCCCGGTGACCAGTTTCAGCATCTCGACCACGCCGAGCATCACGTCGGGGACGATCGCCGTGCGCGCCACGTCGAGCCCGTCCCAGCCCCAGCGTTTCGCGGCGAACGCGGCGAGCGCCTCGGCGTAGGCGGTGCCCGCCGGGTAGCCGGTGTCGCCGAGTTCCATCGCGGCCGTGACCGCGCGGACGACCGGTGCGGCGAGCGGCACGTCCATCTCGGCCACCCAGACCGGGAGCACGTCCTTGGGGTAGGTGCGCCATTTCATGCTGGTACGACATCGCAGCCGGTCGAGGGTGAGGGCGCGCAGCGGGTTCGGTTCGCCCGGATTCTCCTGCGGGATGCTGGTCATGGGCTCAAGATAGGCGGCCGGGGCGGACCCGGGAACGAGGCGTGCGGCCATGCCGTACTGCCACGGGATCGTAAAGATCACCAACGCTGTGAACACCCTGCGGGCCGCCCACGTATGGAGAGCAGGGCGCTCGACGACCGGAGGGCCCCGCGGTGCAGGCACCGCGCGTTCGGGGTTCGGGAGCCATGGATGAGGCACGCACGACGACGGGTCGTCCGGCGCGGTACACAGCTGGCGGCGGTCGGCGGACTCCTTCTGGGAGGCGCCATGGTCACCACGGCCATGGCGAGCGAGACTCCCGGGACGTCCGCCGTCCCGTTCAGTTCCGGCTCCGCGACCGAGGCCGGTAACGCCGGTGCCGCGCTGGTGGCCAAGCTCGGCACGGCCCGCACGGCGGGCAGCTGGATCGGCGCCGACGGCAAGCCGGTGGTCGCGGTCACGGACGCGCAGGCCGCGGCGATGGTGAAGCAGGCGGGCGCCGAGCCCAAGATGGTGTCGCACAGCATGAACGAGCTGAAGGCGGCCACCGCCACGCTGAAGGCGGCGCCGCGGGTGGCCGGCACCGCGTGGGTGGTGGACTACAAGACCAACCGGGTGATGGTGGAGGCCGACAGCACGGTCTCCGCCTCCGACTGGTCGGACCTGAGCCGGGTCGCCGCGGGCATCGGCAGTTTCGTGCAGATGCAGCGCTCCGAGGGGACGTTCACCACCCGGCTGAACGCGGCGCAGCCGATCCTGTCGACGGGCGGCCGCTGTTCGGCGGGGTTCAACGTCACCAACGGGACGACCGACTTCATCCTCACCGCCGGTCACTGCGGTCCCGCCAACACCATCTGGTTCGACGACAGCCAGGGCAACCAGCAGCTGGGCACCACGATCAACACGCAGTTCCCGGGCAACGACTTCTCGCTGATCCAGTACGCGTCCGGGAAGGCCGGTGACAACGCGGACGTGGTCGCCATCGGCAACGGCCAGGGCGTGCGGATCACGGGGGCGGCCGATCCGACGGTCGGGCAGAAGGTGTTCCGCAGCGGCTCCACCAGCGGGCTGCACGACGGCACGGTGACCGCGCTCAACGCGACCGTCAACTATCCGGAAGGCACGGTCACCGGGCTCATCCAGACCAACGTGTGTGCCGAACCGGGCGACAGCGGGGGTCCGTTGTTCTCCAACGGCATCGCGCTGGGGGTCACCTCGGGCGGCAGCGGTGACTGCACCACGGGCGGGGTGACGTTCTTCCAGCCGGTGACGCGGGCGATGGCGGCGCTGAACGTGCAGCTGATCGTGACGAAGCAGGCCGCCGGGAGCCAGAGTGCCGCGCCGGCGCCGTCCGCGTCGGCCAACCACAGCGCCATCGCGCCGAGCGCGGCCTCGCCGGGTTCGACGGCGCCGGTCACCGGGGAGGACACCAGCCTGGTCGCCCGCCTCACGGACACCCGGAACGTCGGTCCGGGCCTGCTGGTGATCGGGGGCAGTCTGGTCGCGCTGGTCGCGACCCGCTACATCCGCGCGGAGCAGGACCGCAAGGCGTACCAGCGCTACTACTCGGCGACCTGGGGCTGACAGGGGAAAGGGGCCTCGGCGAGGTCCTACGAGAAGGGCACCCGTTCCGACGGGTGCCCGGGACGGGCGGTCAGGCCGCCTGGTCCGGCTGCTACGGGGTCGCTGCCGCCCATTCGAGGACGAGCCGCTGGTACTCCTCGCGCTGCTCGGTGCTCAGTGTCCCGCCCGACCGGAGCCACAGGGCCCGGATCTCCTCGTTGACCTCGTCGGCCGATCGCTCGGTGACGGCTTCAACAGTGGTGGACATGGTGTGAAGCATATGCCGGTCGGCGTGAAGGCGCCGTGAGTAAGTACGACCGATACGGGCATATCGGACCGTGTTACTCATCACGTCAATGTGTCAAGGGAAAACGGGAGTTCGATGCGGTGCGGAACCGGCTGCCCGAACGGAAACGGCAGTTCAGCCGCCCGCCCCGCCGAGCACCAGCACCTGGATCGCCAGTACGGCGGCACCCCGCGCCCAGTCGTGGAAGTCGGAGACCTTGGTCTCCAGGCCTATCGGGGCGGCGAGCGGATGCCGGTGGGCGCCGACCGCGTCCCGCACCGCGTCGCCGGCCACTTCCATCAGGCCGACCCCCTCTCCGGCCAGCAGGATCTTCTGCGGCATGACGAAGTTGGCTATCTGCGCGAGCAGCGTGCCCAGCGCCCGGCCGGCCTCGCCGATCACCCGCGCGGCCATCGGGTCGCCCGCGGCGGCACCGGCGAGGATCTCCTCGTAGGACGCGTCCCGGCCGGTGGCGGCCCGGACCTGGTAGCGGATGCTGGGGATGGTGAGCAGCGACACGGCGCTGCCGCGCTCGCCCTGCGGGGTGAGCGGGCCCTGCGGGTCGATGATCCAGTGCCGCCCGAAGCCGCGGTCCTCCTCGGCGCAGGGGACCCGCTTGCCGCCGAGCACCAGGCCGTAGCCGATGCCGGCGCCGATGGTCAGCACGACGAAGCGGTCGAGTCCGCGGCCCGCGCCGAACCAGGTCTCGGCCTCGACCAGGGCGGCCACGTCGTTCTCCACGACGACCGGCAGCCCGGTGCGCTCCCGGACCAGCCCGGCCAGCGGGACGTCACGCCAGCTCAGGTAGGGCGACTCGCCGACCACCGCGTACTCGCGCACGAACCCGCCGACGCCGATGCCGATGCCCGCGACCGCGGGGTGGCGGCCGGCGAGCTCGGCGGTCATGGCGGCCAGCAGGTCGGCGACGTACTTCGGGTCATGGCTGGCGAGCGGCCGGTCGAGGCGGGCGACGATGTCGCTCCTGAGACTGGTGACGACGCCGTAGACCATCTCGTCGGTGATCTTGAAGCCGAGGAAGGACCGGGACTCGGCGACCACGTCGAGCGGCTGCGAGGGGCGCCCCTGGCGCGCCTCCGCCGGGGCGCCCGTCCAGGGGGCCTCGACGAGCAGGCCGGACTCGATGAGCGGCTTGGTGAGGCGGGTGAGGCTGCCCTGGGAGAGGTTCAGCCGGCGGGCCAGCTCGGTGCGCGACAGCGGGCCGTGGACGAGCACCTCGATCGCCACGGAGCGCTCGCCCGCGCTCAGCGGCAGCCAGTTGGCGGCAGGGGTCATAGGGGGTCTCTCGATGGTTTTCTTCTGCGATGGAAGCAAGGGAGTCAACCCTATGCCGGTACCGTGCTCCCAGGAAGACCAGTGTGCGCCCCTTGACGGCAGAATTCTTTCGTGACGAAAGTAAGGGAGCCCCAAAGGGAGCCCAGACGTGAGATCCAACCAGTGAAGGGCACGTACCAATGACGTTCTCGCTCGGCATCGTCGGCGCCGGTCAGTTCTCCGGCCAGTTCGCGACGCTGTTCCAGGCCCATCCCGGCGTCGGCGACGTGTACGTCACCGACCTGCTGCCCGAGCGGGCGGAGAAGCTCGCCGCCGCCCAGGGCCTGGCGGGCACCTTCCCGTCGTACGAGGCCATGCTGGAGTCCGATGTCGACGCGGTCGCGATCTTCACCCAGCGCTGGACGCACGGCCCACTGGTCCTGCAGGGGCTGAACGCCGGCAAGCACGTGTACTCCGCGGTCCCCATGGCGATCACGGCCGAGGAGATCGCCGCGATCATCGACACGGTCAAGGCGACCGGCCTGACCTACATGATGGGCGAGACCAGCCAGTACAACCCGGCGACCGTGCACGCCCGCAACCAGATCGCCGAGGGCGCCTTCGGGCGGCTCTTCTACGCCGAGGGCGACTACGTCCACGACATGGACCTCGGGTTCTACGACGCCTACCGCTACAGCGGCGGCGAGAACTGGAAGGCGACCGCCAGCTATCCCCCGCTGCTCTACCCGACGCACGCGGTGGGCGGGGTGCTCGGGGCCTGGCAGACGCACGCGGTGAGCGTGTCGGCGATCGGCGTGGTCGACGACCGCGGCGACGGCGTCTTCGACAAGGAGGTCAGCCAGTTCGGCAACGACGTGTCCAACGCGACCGCGCTCTTCGAGGTGGCGGGCGGCGGTTCGTTCCGCACGAACGAGTTCCGGCGGGTGGGCTACCCGTCGCACATCCGTGAGTCCCGCTTCCGGTTCTTCGGCACGGAGGCGAGCATGGAGCAGCTGGCGACGGTGGCGCTGTGGCAGGACAAGAAGGGCGTGCAGGACATCAGCGAGCTGCTCGAACCCAAGCCCACCATGTCTCCTGACGACCCGTCCCTCCAGCACATCGCGCCGGAGCTGCGGGCGGCCTTCACCTCCGGGTCCGCGCCGGTGCACGACCGGGCCCGGCTGCCGCGGGAGTTCGACGCGCTGCACAACGGGCACGAGGGCAGCCACCACTTCCTGGTGGACGACTTCGTGACCGCCGTCAACACGCGCGGCCTGCCGTCGGTCAACGCCTGGGTCGCGGCCCGCTACACCCTGCCGGGCATCATCGCGCACGAGTCGGCGCGGCAGGGTGGGGCCAGGCTGGAGATCCCGGACTTCGGGGACGCCCCGGAGAGCTGAGCCGAAACCGCGGGCCGAAACCGCCGGCCGGGGCCGGGTGCCGTCAGGTGCCCGGCTTGCGGCCGTACACGTAGACGTCGTCGCCGGTCTTCAGCAGCGACCAGTACTTCTTGGCGTCCTTCGTGGTCATGTTCACGCAGCCGTGCGAGCCCGGCGGGTTCCACATGCTGAGGTTCACCGAGTGGAAGGCCTGGCCGCCGTCGAAGAACTGGCTGTAGGGCATCGGCACGTTGTAGACGGACGAGACGTGGTCGATGTCACGCCAGTAGATCTTCTTCAGACCGGTCCGGGTCTCGTACCCGTCACGGCCGGTACGGACCGGCACCGGGCCGTAGACCAGCCTGCTGCCGTCCTGGATCCAGCTCAGCTGGAGCGTGAGGTTGACGCAGGCGATGCGTCCCTTGTTCGTCGGGCACTTGCCGTCCTTGTTGGGGTTGTTCCCGACGGCCTTCTGCTTGTTCATCAGGTCCATCACGCCCCAGGTGACGGGACCCGCGTACCCGACGGCGGGCGTGATGCCGTGCTTGTTCTGGAACGCCTGGATCGCCTTGCAGTCGGCGGTGGACTGCTTGCCGTCGACCGGCCGCCCGAGGAACTTCTCCACCTGCTTCTGGTACGGCCCGGCCTGCGTGGTGCAGCTCGCGGCCTGCGCCGGAGCGGAGGTGAGGGCGAGTGTGAGCGGCGCCACCAGCCCGGTGACGCCGAGCACGACGGCACTTCGTCTGCGTATGTCCCCCATATGACGTCTGTCTCCTTTTATCTGTCCTGCGGTCTCGTCGTACTGGACCTGCCGATGCACGGCATTGGTTGTAGCCCTGGTCAGGCTGTGACGAAACGGTTAACTTCGCCGCCGCGGCCGCCGCGGCCGGCATCGGTCCACCTACCCGGAAGTGGACCGCGCCACAGCATCGTGGCCGACCTAGTCTGCGGGTCATGCATCCCGCGCTCGCCGACGATCTCGCCCGGCTTCCCGAACTCCTCCAGTCCGCCCGCGACGTGGCCGCCCGTGCGGCGACCGGGTCGGCCGAGCGGCCGGTGGCCGCGCCCGGGCCCGCACCCGCGCGGGCGCCGCTGCCCGAGCGGGGGGAGGGCGGTGACGGCGCGCTGGCCCGGTTCACCGAGCGATGGGCGCCGGGGATGTCCGCCTCGGCCGGGCCACGTTACCTCGGTTTCGTCACCGGCGGTGTCACGCCCGCCTCCCTCACCGGCGACTGGCTGACCTCGGCCTACGACCAGAACCTGTCCGGGGACGCCGGCTCCTGGGGCGCCGCCCTGGAGCGCGAGACCGTGACCTGGCTGGCCGGACTCTTCGGACTCGGCGACGCGCACAGCGGGGCCTTTGTGACCGGGGCCACGATGTCGAACACGGTCGGCCTGGCGATCGCCCGGGAGTGGCTCGGCGAACGGCTCGGGGTGGACGTCTCCCGGGCGGGGGCCGCCGCGCTGGGCCCGGTCGACGTGCTCTCCGGCAGCCCGCACTCCAGCGTGGGCAAGGCGCTGTCGGTGCTCGGCATCGGGCGGGACCGGCTGCGTCCGGTGCCCCTGCTGCCCGGCAACCGGGAGGCGGTGGACGTGACCGCGCTGGACGCGGCGCTGGCCGGGCTGGCCGGGCGGCCCGCGATCGTCGTCGCCAACGCGGGCACGGTGAACACCGTCGACTTCGACGACCTGCGGGCGATCGCCGCGCTCAGGGAGCGGTACGACTTCTGGCTGCACGTGGACGCCGCGTTCGGCGCCTTCGCCGCCCTCTCCCCCGCCCACGCCCCGCTCGTGGCAGGTCTCGACGCGGCCGACTCGGTCTGTGTGGACCTGCACAAGTGGCTCAACGTCCCCTACGACGCGGCCGTCCAGTTCACCCGCCGCCGCGACCTCCAGGTGGCCGTCTTCCAGAACGAGTCCCCGTACCTGGGCCCGCCCACCGGCACTCCGGACTTCCTGCACCTCACTCCGGAGAACTCCCGCCGGATGCGGGCGCTGCCGGCCTGGTTCGCGCTGACGGCGTACGGCCGGGACGGGCACCGCGAGATCGTCGAGCGCAATGTCGCCGAGGCCCGCCGCCTCGGCTCCGGCATCGGGGAACTCCCCGCACTGCGCCTCCTCGCCCCGGTCCGGCTCAACGTCGTCTGCTTCACCCTCGCCGCGAACCCCACGCAGGAGCGGGTGGCCGCCCTGGCCAGGTCGGTCGCCGCGTCGGGGGAGGCGTTCCTGACGCCGACGGTGTACGGCGGGGTCCCGGCGCTGCGGGCGGCGTTCAGCAACTGGCGGACCACCGAGGACGACACCCGGCGCGTGCTGGCCGTGCTCGCGGCCGCCTCAGCGGCTCTCTGACCCGCGCCGGGCCTCCCGGTGCGGCCGCAGCGCCGCGTGGAATCCGCCGTGCACGGCGGTGAGTCCGCCGTCGACACGGAGGGTGGTGCCGGTGATCCAGGCGGCGTCGCGGGAGGCGAGGAAGGCGACGGCCGCGGCGACGTCCTCCGGTTCGCCGACCCGGCCGAGCGGGTACAGCGGCCGGAGGGCGGCGAGTTCGTCCTCCCGGTCCGCCCAGGCCGAGGTGCGGACCGTGCCGGGCTCCACCAGGTTGACCCGGACCCCGCGCGCGGCCGCGTGCCCGGCGAGGGTGCGGGTCAGCGAGACGAGTCCGGCCTTGGCGGCGCTGTAGGCGTGGTTGCCGAAGTCGGCCTCGGCGTTCACGGAGCCGATGCTCACGATCGCGCCCCGTCCGGAGGCCACCAGGTGCGGAAGGGCGGCGCGGCAGCAGCGGTGGACGCCGGTGAGGGTGACGTCGAGGTCCAGGGCCCACCCGTCGTCGGGCTGGTCCTCGAAGAGGGGGACGTCCGGGGTGCAGTGCGCGGCACAGTTCACCAGGACGTCGAGCGTGCCGAAGACGTCGACGGCACGGGCGACGGCGGCCTCCACCGAGTCCCGGTCGGCGACGTCGCAGGCGAACGCCGTGACCGCCAGCCCCTGTTCGCGCAGCGCGGCCGCCGTCCGCTCCGCCTCCGGCAGGTCCCGGTCGGCCGCCAGCACCTGTGCGCCCTCCTCGGCGAGCCGGCGGGCGACGGCCGCGCCGATGCCGCGGGCCGCGCCCGTGACGAGAACTCCGTGTCCGGCAAAGCGATCGAGTCCGGTCATGACGACGACCGTACGGGCCGGACGATCAACAGGACAGATAGCGTGCGCACATGTCCTCGTTCTTGCAGCAACTCCCGGCCCTCATAGGCGTCGTGATCGGCGCGCTCGGTTCGTATCTCGCGGTGGTGCGGGGTGACCGGGCGCGGTTCCGGCAGGAGCAGGAGGCGCGCTGGGAGGAGCGGCGGCTGGTGGTGTACAGCGACTACGCGCGGGCGCTGAAGAAAACGGTGAACCTCACCTACCGCGTCGCGGCCCATCTCGGCAACGACCCGCATCCGCACCCGATCTCCCCGGTCGAGGCCGAGCCGCAGCTGGCGGCGGCCACCGACGGCCGTGATCCGGCCGGGGAGGCGCTGATCATGCTGGGCAGCCGGGAGGTGGTGGAGCAGGCGCGGGAGTGGGTGACCACGGTGATGGCCATGGAGCGGTTCATGCGCGCCGGGACGGTCGACCCGGACGCCTGGCAGGACCTGCTGGCACGGCAGCGGGCCTGCCGGGAGCGCTACTACACCGCCGTACGCGAGGACCTCGCGCTGCCTCCGGGGCACCCGGCGCTCTGGTCGACCCGGCCGGTGTCCGACGACTGAGGGGCGTGCCGGTTCCGCGGAAGCCGGTGGCGGGCGTTCCGCGGAAGCCGACATCACGTGCGGGTCAGTGTCCCCGGGCGATCCACTCCGCCAGGTGGGGTGCCTCGGCACCGATGGTGGTCGGGTCGCCGTGCCCGGTCAGGACCTTCGTCTCGGGCGGGAGGGTGAGCAGCTTGTCCCGGATGGAGTCGATGATCGTCGGGAAGTGCGAGTACGACCGTCCGGTCGCGCCGGGGCCGCCCTGGAAGAGGGTGTCGCCGGTGAAGACGGTGCCGAGCCCCGGGTCGTAGAGGCAGACGGCGCCGGGCGCGTGGCCGGGCGTGTGCAGGACGGTCAGGTCGGCGCCCGCGGCCTCGATGACCAGTCCGTCGGACAGGTGGTTGTCGGGGTCGCGGTGGGGGTGGGTGAGCTTCCACAGCGGCAGGTCGTCGGGGTGCAGCCAGATCTTGGCGCCGGTGAGGTCCGCGAGGGCGGGCGCCGCGTCGATGTGGTCGTTGTGGGCGTGGGTGCAGACGATCGCCTTCAGGACGCGGTCGTCGACCGCCGCGGCGATGGCCTGGGCGTCGTGGGCGGCGTCGATGACGATCACTTCGCGTTCGTCGCCGACGATCCAGACGTTGTTCTCGACGTCCCAGGTGCCGCCGTCGAGGGTGAACTGCCCGGAGGTGACGAGGCGTTCGATGCGCGTGGTCATCACAGCACCACCACCGAACGCAGCACGTCGCCCTGGTGCATCCGCTCGAACGCCTTCTCCACCTCGTCGAGTTGGATGGTCTCGGTGACGAAGGCGTCCAGGGGCAGCCGCCCCTGGAGGTGCAGGTCGATCAGCATGGGGAAGTCCCGGGAGGGCAGGCAGTCGCCGTACCAGCTGGACTTGAGCGCGCCGCCGCGGCCGAAGACGTCGAGCAGCGGCAGTTCGAGCTTCATCTCGGGGGTGGGTACGCCGACCAGGACGACGGTGCCGGCGAGGTCGCGGGCGTAGAAGGCCTGCTGGTAGGTCTCCGGGCGGCCGACCGCCTCGATGACGACGTCGGCGCCGAAGCCGCCGGTCAGGTCGCGGATCGCCTCGACGGGGTCGCTCTCGCGCGAGTTGATGCTGTGGGTGGCGCCCAGGGAGCGGGCCGTCTCCAGCTTCCGGTCGTCGATGTCGACGGCGATGATCTTCGCGGCGCCCGCAAGGCGGGCCCCGGCGATCGCGGCGTCGCCGACCCCGCCGCAGCCGATCACGGCGACCGAGTCGCCCCGGCCGACGTTGCCCGTGTTGATCGCGGCGCCGATGCCCGCCATCACCCCGCAGCCGAGCAGCCCGGCGACCGCCGGGGAGACGGCCGGGTCGACCTTGGTGCACTGCCCGGCGGCGACCAGGGTCTTGTCGGCGAAGGCACCGATGCCGAGCGCCGGGGAGAGCTCCTGGCCGGTGGCGGCGAGGGTCATCTTCTGCTTCGCGTTGTGGGTGTTGAAGCAGTACCAGGGCCGGCCGCGCAGGCAGGCCCGGCAGTTCCCGCACACCGCACGCCAGTTGAGGATCACGAAGTCACCGGGCGCGACGTCCGTGACGCCCTCGCCGACCGACTCCACCACCCCGGCGGCCTCGTGGCCGAGCAGGAAGGGGAACTCGTCGTTGATCCCGCCCTGTCTGTAGTGCAGGTCGGTGTGACAGACCCCGCAGGCCTGCACCTGTACGACGGCTTCGCCCGGCCCCGGGTCCGGCACCACGATCGTCTCGACCCGCACGGGCTCGTCCTTGCCCGGTGCGATCACGCCGCGTACTTCCTGCGCCATGGGCCTGCCCTTTCGTCGCTCTCCTGACGTGCTGCCTTCCGACCCTACGCGGGAACGATCAGCGACGGCACGCATCGTTCGTCGCGGATCTTCCCGGACAGCCGCCGTCCGTGGTGCCCGCCACCTCCACCACATACCCCCGGGGGTACCTCTGCTACGGTGATACACATACCCCCGGGGGTAATCCACCAGGGGGATCGAGGAGAGGAGAGTGCTGCCGTGTCCTTCATCGACACCATCGAGGTGCCCGGACTGGGCAACCGCGGTTACCTGGCGGGCGGGGCGTACGGCGCCGTCGTGGTCGATCCGCCCCGGGACGTGGACCGGGTGCTGGCGGCCGTCGCCCGGCGCGGGGTGCGGCTCACCCAGGTCGTGGAGACCCATGTGCACAACGACTACGTCTCCGGCGGCCTCGAACTGGCCCGGCTGACCGGCGCCGCGTACGTGGTGCCGGCCGGGGCGCGGGTGGCGTACGAGCGGATACCGGTGGCCGACGGGGACGTCCTGGAGATCGAGGCGGGCCTCGCGCTGCGCGCGCTGGCCACCCCCGGGCACACCCCGCACCACACGTCGTACGTCCTGGAGGAGACCGGCCGCGCGGTGGCCGTGTTCACCGGCGGCTCGCTGCTGATCGGCACGGTCGGCAGGCCCGACCTGGTGGAGCCCCGGCTCACCGGCGAACTGGCCCGGGCGCAGCACGCCTCGGCGCGCCGGCTGGCCGCCGAGCTGCCGGACGGGACGGCGGTGCTGCCGACCCATGGCTTCGGCAGCTTCTGCTCGGCCGGGGACGCGTCCGGCTCCGCCACCACCATCGGCCGGGAGCGCACGGTGAACGAGGCGCTGGTCAAGGATGTCGACACGTTCGTCGCCGACCTGCTGGCCGGGCTCGACGACGTACCGGCGTACTACGCCCACATGGGCCCGCTGAACTCCGGGGGTCCGGCACCCGTCGACCTCACGCCGCCGCGCCGCGCGGACGCGGCGGAGATCGCGGCGCGGCTGGCCGCCGGGGAGTGGGTGGTGGACCTGCGCAACCGGGTGGCGTTCGCCGAGGGCCATGTCCCGGGCACGCTGAACTTCGAGGCCGACGGGCAGCTGGCCACCTATCTGGCCTGGCTGCTGCCCTGGGGCAGGCCGGTCACGCTGCTCGCCGAGTCGGCCGCGCAGCTCGCCGCCGCCCAGCGGGAACTGACCCGCGTCGGCATCGACCGCCCGGCCGCGGCCGCCACCGGCACCCCCGGGGCCTGGCTGCGCACGGGTGAGCGGCCCCGTTCCTTCCCCCGTGCCACGTTCGCGGAGCTGGCGGCGCACGGGACACGGTCCGTCGTCGTGCTGGACGTGCGCCGGGACACGGAGCGGGCCGGCGGTCACATTCGCGGCTCCCTCCACATACCCCTGCACCAGGTGCGGGAGCGGCTGGGCGAGATACCCGACGGCACGGTGTGGGTGCACTGCGCGGGCGGGATGCGGGCGGCCGTCGCCGCCTCGCTGCTCGACGCGGCCGGGCGTGCCGTGGTCGCCGTCGACGACGGGTTCGCGGCGGCGCGCGCGGCCGGGCTGCCGATGGCCCGGCTCACCCCGGCCGAGGCGCGGGAGCGCACGGACGCGGATGCCGTGCTGCTGGATGTCCGCGAGGCCGGCGAATGGACGGCCGGACACGCGCCGGGGGCCGTGCACGCCCCGCTGTCCGACCTGGCGGCCGGGGCTCCGCTGCCGCCGGCCGCCGCGGACCGCCCGCTCGTCGTGATCTGCCGCTCGGGGCGGCGGTCGCGGGAGGCGGCGGTGCTGCTGACCGCCCGTGGGCTGGACGCGGTGGACGTCGTGGGCGGGATGACCGCCTGGCGCGCGGCGGGCCTCGCGGTCAGCGCCGAGGGCACCGCCGGATGAGCACGCTTCTGCTCGCCCTCGGCGCCGGGGCCGTCACCGGGCTGGCGCTCGGGGCCCTGGGCGGTGGCGGCAGCGTTCTGGCCGTACCGGCGCTGATCTATCTGCTCGGCTTCACCCCGGCCGCGGCCACCACCGCCAGCCTGGTCGTCGTCACGGTCACCTCGGCCACCGCGCTCGTCGCGCACGCCCGCGAGGGCGCGGTGCGATGGCGGGCCGGGGCCGTGTTCGCGGCGGCCGGGATCGTGCCGGCGGCGGTCGGCGGGGCGGTCTCCCGGCAGCTGCCGGCGGCGCTGCTGACCGGGGCGTTCGCGGTGCTCGCCGCCGTGGCGGCACTGCGCATGCTGCGGCCGTCCGCCGCCGGGTCCACCTCGGCGCCGGTACCGGCCCGGGCGTCCCGGGTGGCCGGGGCGGGCGCCGGTCTCGGCGCGGTGACCGGGGTGCTCGGGGTGGGCGGCGGGTTTCTCGCCGTACCGTCCCTGGTGAACGTCGTGGGACTGCGGATGCGCGCGGCGATCGGAACGAGCCTGCTGGTCATCACGATCAACTCGCTCACCGCGCTGGCGGCACGAGCCGGTTCGGCGGTGGACGTCGACTGGTCGGCCGTGGGCCCGTTCGCCGGGGCCGCGATCCTCGGCGCCTGGGACGGCAGACGGCTCGCGGCCCGGCTGTCCGCGGGCACCCTCCAGCGGCTCTTCGCCTACGCGCTGCTCGCGGTGGCCGCGTTCATGCTGGCGGACGCGCTGGGGCCGGTCTGACCGGCCCTAGGCCAGTGACAGGAACAGCTTCTCCAGCCGTGCCTTCATCTGTTCGGTGGTCTCGCCGTCCGCGCCGCCCCGCCCGGGATCGGCGATGCACTGCTGGAGCCCGGTCGCGATGATCGCGAAGCCCGCCCGGTCCAGGGCGCGCGAGGCGGCGGCCAGCTGGGTGACCACGTCCTCGCAGTCGCGGCCCTCCTCGATCATCTTGATCACGCCGGAGATCTGCCCCTGCGCCCGGCGCAGCCGGTTCAGCACCGACTTGAGCTCATCACCTTCGAACTGAAGCTCCACGATCACTCCTCACATACCCGTAGGGGTATGTTACCCCGTTGCTCATCACCTCCAGAAAGAATCGCACCCCCATGCCCACCACACCCTCGCACCCGACACTCGACCCCGACCACGCCCTCGCCCGCCTCCACGAACTCACCGTCGTCGACGTCCGCACCCCGGGCGAGTACGCCTCCGGCCACCTGCCCGGCGCCCACAACATCCCGCTGGACAGCCTGGACCGGGCACTGCCCACGCTCCGCGCGGCGCACGGCGAACTGCTCCTCGTCTGCGCCTCCGGCGCCCGCGCCGAGAACGCCCGGACGGTCCTCGCCGGGCACGGCATCCCGGCGGCCACCCTCACCGGCGGCACCCGCGGCTGGGCCGGGCGCGGTCACGAACTGCACCGGCCCCGGGGCGAGTCCCGGGCGGCATGGGCCATGGAGCGCCAGGTGCGGCTCACCGCCGGGACGGCCGTCCTCGCCGGGCTGGCCCTCGGGCAACTGCACCCGGCCTGGCTGCTGCTGTCCGCCGGCGTGGCGGGCGGCCTGGTGTTCTCGGCGCTCACCGACACCTGCGGCATGGCCGCGCTGCTGGCGAGACTGCCGCACAACCGGCCCCGCCCGGCGGACCTGGACGCGACCCTCGCGGCCCTGGGTTCCGCCCGCGGCTGACCGCACGCCGGTACCGGGAACGGCCGACGTAGCCTGGGGCCGTCGGAGGGCGCCGCCCACCGCCGGACGAGGAGCACCGTGACCACCGCAGACGCAGTTCCGACGACACAGCCGAAAGAGCCCGTGTTCCGGCTGCTCCTCTCCTACGTACGGCCGCACCGCTGGGCCCTGCTGGCCGGTGCGGCGCTCTCGCTGGTGACGGGCGCCACCGGGCTGCTGCTGCCGCTGGTGGCCCGGGGGTTGATCGACGATCTGTCCCACGACCGTTCCATCACCGCCAAGTTGCTCGCCATGGCGGGTCTGGTGGTCGGCAACGCCGCGGTGGGCGCACTGGGTTCGTACGTCCTCAGGCGCACCGCCGAGTCGGTCGTGCTCGGGGCGCGGCGCACCCTGTCGTCGTATCTGCTCAGGCTGCGGATCACCGCCGTTGACCGCACCGAACCCGGCGACCTGATGGCGCGGATCACCTCGGACACCACCCTGCTGCGCGAGGTCACCACGGACTCGCTGGTCGCGCTCGGCACCGGCGGGCTCACCCTGGTCGCCACCGTGGTGATGATGGGGGTGGTCGATCCCGTGCTCCTTGCCGTCACCCTCGCCGTGATCGTTGGGGCGGGTATCGTGCTGGGCACCATCGTGCCGCGCATCAACCGGGCGAGCCGCCGGGCGCAGGACGCGGTCGGGGTGATGGGAGCCTCGCTGGAGCGGGTGCTGGGCGCGCTGCGCACGGTGAAGGCGTCGGGCGCCGAGCACCGCGAGGAGCGGGCCCTGCACGAGGCCGCCGAGGAGTCCTGGCGGCAGAGCGTGCGGGCCGCCAAGTGGTCGGCGGCCGCCGGGAACACGGCGGGGCTCGCGATGCAGCTGGCGTTCATCACGGTGCTCGCGGTGGGCGGCGCCCGGGTGGCGACCGGTGCGATCGGCGTGGGCACGCTGGTGGCGTTCCTGCTCTACGTCTTCTATCTGATGCAGCCGATCCAGCAGGTCGTCGGGGCGATCACCCAGTACCAGACCGGCGCCGGCGCGCTCGCCCGGATCCAGGAGGCCCTGCAACTCCCCGCCGAACCCCTTTCCCGGCCCGCCGAGTTGCCGTCCGGCGGCGCCGAACCGGCCTCGGTCGCCTTCACCGACGTACGCTTCCGCTACGCCGACGACCTGCCGTACGTCCACCACGGCGTCAGCTTCGACGTCCCCGCGCGGGGCATGACGGCGTTCGTCGGGCCGTCCGGCGCGGGCAAGACCACCGTGTTCTCGCTGATAGAGCGGTTCTACGACCCCGAGTCCGGCACGATCGCCGTGGACGGCCGCCCGGTCGCCGACTGGGAACTGCCGCTGCTGCGCTCGGCCATCGGGTACGTCGAGCAGGACGCGCCGGTGCTGTCGGGGTCGTTGAAGGACAACCTGCTCCTCGGCAACCCGGACGCGGACGAGGACGCGGTCGCGCGGGTGGTGAAGACGACCCGGCTCGACGGTCTGGTCGCCCGGCTGCCGCAGGGGCTGGAGACGCTGGTCGGGCATCGCGGGACCAAGCTGTCGGGCGGGGAGCGGCAACGGGTCGCGATCGCCCGGGCGTTGCTGCGCCGGCCCCGGCTGCTGCTCCTGGACGAGGCCACCTCGCAGCTGGACGCGGTGAACGAGGCGGCACTGAGGGACACGGTCGCCGATGTGGCGCGGTCGACCACGGTGCTGGTGGTCGCGCACCGGCTGTCGACGGTGACCATGGCGGACCGGATCGTCGTCATGGACGCGGGCCTGGTCCGCGCGGTGGGCACGCACCGCGAGCTGGTGGCGGCGGACCCGCTGTACGCGGAGCTGGCGGCGACGCAGTTCCTCGCCGCCGAGCACTGAGACCCGAGAGCCGGGCGGCCATCGGTCACGACGTCCGGGCACCGGTCACGGCTTCCGGGGACCGGGTACGGCGTCCGAGGACCGGGTAGGGCGTCCGAGGACCGGATACGGCGGAGGGCCGCCCCGGAAGCGGGGCGGCCCTCCGGGTGCGGGCGGGGGTCAGGACTCGATGGCCGGCAGCAGCCCCATGACGGGCGCGGCCAGGTCGGTGACCTGGTGCAGTTCGCCCAGCCTCTGGACTCCGTTCAGCCCCTGCACCTGCTCCGAGACCTTCGGGATCTCGTCCTTGTAGGGCGCCGGGATGTCACTGCGGGCGAGCGAGTCGAGCACGCCGAGCGCGGTGAGCTTCCCGGGGTGCTGCGCGCTCGCGTCGGCCGCGTTCGCCAGCGGCGCGGCGAGGCCGGTGACCCCGACGGCGATGCCGACGGCGGCGACGATACGTCGTGTTGAGATCATGTCCTCAGCAACGGCCCCGGCGCCTGGCCGGACACGGGCAGCCGGTCCCCCTCACCCGTCAGGCGGAGTGCGCGGCCTGCGCTTGCCGAGCCCGGTGGGGCGGAGGACGCTCGATGTGAGGGGCTCGCGCGGCCCGCTCCGCATCGGGTCGCGGGCTCCCGCAGGAGGTCACCATGGGCACCGCGACCGGTTCCACGTTCGACACCGCCACGCTGCGCCGGGCCATAGAGGGGAACACCGGGAACAGCCTTCTGGCGCTCTACGCGGACGACGCGGAGATCCGCATCATCGACCGCAACACCCAGCCCAGCCATCCCAAGGTCCTGCACGGCCGCAAGGACATCGCCGCACTGCTGGACGACGTCTACAGCCGCGACATGACGCACACACTGGACCAGTGCATCGTCCAGGGCGACAAGGCCGCCTTCAGCGAGTCCTGCGAGTACGAGGACGGGGTCCGGGTGCTCGCCGAGTCGATGATCACGCTGCGCGACGCCAAGATCGCCGAGCAGATCATGATCCAGGCATGGGACGAGTAGTCGGGAGGACCGCGAGGATCCAGGTCAGCTCCCGGTTGACCTGGACCTTCTCAGCACGGGCGGCGCTGGGACAGGCCCGCCGCCCGCGTCGCCGTGCGCCCGCCCTGCTGCTGTGGACGGTCCTGCGGGCGCCGCACCGCCGCAGGAAGCACTGACGGCTCGGTTACGCTGGGGACGGGCCGTGACTGGCGCTGAGGTGGAGCACCACCGGGGAGCGGTCCGCACTGTCGATGCCGTGCGCCTGGGCGATCAAGGTCGAACCGGCTCAGGAGTGTGCCGCATGACCCAGGCCCGTCTCATTGACGGAACCGCCGTCGCCCGCCGGATCGTCGAGGAGACCGCGGAGAAGGCCGCCGACCTCACCGCACGGACCGGTGTCACGCCGTGTCTGGCGACCGTGCTGGTCGGTGAGGACCCCGCCTCCGTCACCTATGTCCGGATGAAGCAGAACCGCAGCCGCAAGGCGGGCATCGCCTCCCGGCACGTGGCCCTGCCCGCCGCCACGACCACCGAGGAACTCGTGGCCGTACTGCGGGAGTTGTCCACCGACCCGGCCGTGCACGGCATCCTGCTCCAGCACCCGGTCGGCGAACACATCGACGAGCGGGCCGCGTTCGAGGCGATCGCGCCGGAGAAGGACGTGGACGGCGTGACCTTCGCGTCGTTCGCAACGATGAGCTTCGGCCTGCCGGGCTTCGTCTCCTGCACGCCCGGCGGCATCCTGCGCCTGCTCGACGCGTACGACGTCGACCCGGCCGGGAAGCGCGCGGTGGTCGTCGGCCGCAGCGCGATCCTGGGCAAGCCGGCCGGCATGCTGCTGCTGGCCCGCGACGCCACCGTCACCTACTGCCACTCCCGCACCCGCGACCTCTCGGCGGCCGTCCGCGAGGCCGACATCGTGGTCGCCGCCGTGGGCCGGCCCCGGCTGATCCGGGGCCAGGACATCAAGCCGGGCGCGGTCGTGCTCGACGCCGGCTACAACGAGGGCAACGTCGGTGACGTCGACTTCGACACCGCCGTCGAGCGGGCTTCGCTGATCACGCCGGTGCCGGGCGGGGTCGGCCCGATGACCATCGCCGTGCTGCTGGAGCAGACGGTGACGGCAGCGGCCCGGCAGCTCGGGGCCTGACGCGGGGCGCGCTCAGCGCATCCAGGCGCTGTACTGCATGACGGCCCCGGCCTTCACGCCGTACTCGGGATCGTCCCGGGTGAGCACGGCCTCCATGCCGAGGACGGTCCCGGTGGCCGGGTCCAGGATCAGCATCCGGCGCAGCCCGGAGCCGTCGTCGCAGACGTACGCCTGCCCGGTGCGGCCCAGCCGGTCGGTGACCTCCCCCACCGGGCGCAGTCCTCCGGCCTTCGCGAAGAGTTCGGCCAGCGCCGCCGACTCCCGGGCGCCGAGCGTCCAGTTGTCCAGCAACTCCGCCGCCGCGTCGAGGAGTTCGGGCGTGCTGAGGGTGTCGGTGTAGTTCAGCTCGGTGAGGTAGGTGCGCAGCTTCGCCGGGTCGTGCGGGGGTGCCGCCAGCGGCGGGGCGTCGCCCCACATCGGCGGATAGGTCCGCCGGCTGAGCACATGGCCGTCCTCGACGAGCCGGGGTGTGTCGCCGGCGTCGGTGAGGACCGGGCGGCCCGGACGGCCCGGGTCGGTGGCCACGACCAGTTCGGTGTGGCTGCCGTCGGCCCGCCAGCGCACCACCCTCTCCTGGGGCAGGGTGACGGGCGGCTTGTCGTCACTCATGCCCAGGCTCCAGGACTGCACATGGGTGCCCTGGCGCAGGGCGGGCGACCCGTCCCGGGCCGCGACGGCGGCCAGTTCGGCCACGTCCGCGAGCGGTACGGGCACGGAGTGGGCGCGGACGGTCAGCGGCCGGGGCGCGGCGAGGGCGGGGGTACCGGCGGAGCCGCCGAGCAGCAGCGTCAGCGTGGTCGCGACCACGGTGGCGGCCGCGACCAGCCCCCACGCCAGCCGCGGCCGGGTCCGGCGCACGGGGCGCGGCTCCCGCAGCAGCCGGGCGAGGTGCCGCTCGGCGGTGTGGTCGAGAGGGCCGTCGCCGAAGTAGGGGCCGGCGGCGGGGGCCGGGTCGGCGGCGCGCAGCAGGTCGAGTTCGTCAGCCATGGCGGTGTCCCTCGGAGAGAGCCTCGGCGGCGGGGGGTCGCAGTCGGTCGATCTCGGCTCTGAGCCGACGGCGGGCACGGTGCAGCCGCATCGCCGCAGCCCGTTTCCCGCAGCCCAGGACGACGGCGACCTCGTCGATGCCGAGTTCCTCCCACGCCGTCAGCCGCAGCACCTCCTGGTCGGCCGGGGACAGCCGGACGAGCGCCTCGTGCACCCAGGCGCCGGGCCGCTCGCCGCCAGGGCTGTCCACGACGTGCCGTCGGTGCGCGGTGTCGTCGTTGCCCAGCCGGTCCAGCAGCCGTCGCCGGCGCCCGTACCCGCGTACCGCGTTGGCGAGGCAGTTGCGTGCCACGCCGTACAGCCAGGGCAGCGGGTCCGCCGGCAGGTCGGCGCGACGGCGCCAGGCCACCGTGAACACCTCCGCCACCACTTCCTCCACCTCGCCGGTCCGCCCGTCCAGTCGCCGCGCGACATAGCGGCTGACCGCCCAGTAGTGCTCGCGATAGGCAGCGGCGAAGATCTCGACGTTGCTCATGTCCCGTTCTTGTCCGGCACCTTCCCGATCGTCACACCCGTCTCCGTGACGCTCGTCGCATCCGTCGGGTGTGACCGGCGCGCACGGCCCGGACACAGGCGGGGCATGCGGAACCTCAAGTGGCTCACGACCACGGATCACAAGACGATCGGCACGCTGTACCTGGTCACGGCGTTCTCGTTCTTCTGCGTCGGCGGGGTGATGGCCCTGCTGATGCGCGCCGAACTGGCCCGCCCGGGCCTCCAGATCATGTCGAACGAGCAGTTCAACCAGGCGTTCACGATGCACGGCACGATCATGCTGCTGATGTTCGCGACACCGCTGTTCGCCGGCTTCGCGAACTGGATCATGCCGCTCCAGATCGGCGCCCCGGACGTGGCCTTCCCACGCCTGAACATGCTGGCCTACTGGCTCTACCTGCTCGGCTCCGCCATCGCGGTCGGCGGCTTCCTCACCCCGCAGGGGGCTGCCGACTTCGGCTGGTTCGCCTACGCCCCGCTCTCCGACGCGGTGCGCACCCCGGGGGTCGGCGCCGACATGTGGATCATGGGCCTGGCGCTCTCCGGCTTCGGCACCATCCTCGGCGCCGTCAACTTCATCACCACGATCATCTGTATGCGCGCCCCCGGCATGACCATGTTCCGGATGCCGATCTTCGTCTGGAACGTTCTCCTGACGGCACTGCTGGTCCTGCTCGCCTTCCCCGTCCTCGCCGCCGCCCTGTTCGCCCTGGAGGCGGACCGGAAACTCGGCGCCCACGTCTTCGACGCGGCCAACGGCGGAGCACTGCTCTGGCAGCACCTCTTCTGGTTCTTCGGCCACCCCGAGGTGTACATCATCGCCCTGCCGTTCTTCGGGATCATCTCGGAGATCATCCCGGTCTTCTCGCGGAAACCGATGTTCGGCTACCTGGGCCTGGTCGCGGCCACCATCGCGATCGTGGGTCTGTCGGTCACCGTCTGGGCCCACCACATGTACGTCACGGGAGGCGTGCTTCTCCCCTTCTTCTCCTTCATGACCTTCCTGATCGCCGTCCCGACAGGAGTGAAGTTCTTCAACTGGATCGGCACCATGTGGCAGGGGTCGCTGTCCTTCGAGACGCCCATGCTCTGGACCACGGGCTTCCTGGTGACCTTCGTCTTCGGCGGCCTGACCGGCGTGATGCTCGCGTCCCCGCCGATCGACTTCCACGTCTCCGACTCGTACTTCGTCGTCGCCCACTTCCATTACGTGGTCTTCGGCACGGTCGTCTTCGCGATGTTCGCCGGATTCCACTTCTGGTGGCCCAAGTTCACCGGGAAGATGCTGGACGAGCGACTCGGCAAGATCACCTTCTGGACCCTGTTCACCGGCTTCCACGGCACGTTCCTGGTCCAGCACTGGCTGGGCGCCGAAGGCATGCAACGCCGGATCCCCGACTACCTGGCGGTCGAAGGCCTGACCACGCTCAACACGGTCTCGACGATCTTCTCGTTCCTGCTGGGCTCGTCCCTGCTCCCGTTCTTCTACAACGTCTGGAAGACGGCCAAGTACGGGACGAAGGTCGAGTCCGACGACCCGTGGGGCTACGGCCGTTCCCTGGAGTGGGCCACGTCGTGCCCTCCCCCGCGCCACAACTTCGTCACCCTGCCCCGGATCCGCAGCGAGTCACCGGCGTTCGACCTGCACCACTGCGTGGAACGGGAGTTGAGTGCGCGATGAGCGTGAACGAGGAGGAACGGGCGCTCGTCGCGCAGATCGAGGGACATCTGCTCCTGGCGGCGACCAGAGAGGAGGGCCGCAGGGCGGCGGCTCGACTGGCAGACCGCATCGGCTGGCTCACGGACACCCAGCGGGCCGATCTTGAATGCCATTTCGAGGCCGAATACCTGGACCTGGCCAGAACGTCCTGGCGGCGCACGACGGAGCGCGGGGAGCAGCTGAGACGTGACTACGAGATCAGATACCAGTCCCTGCGCCAACGCCTCTTGGCCGGCCTCCTGCTGATCTGCGTGCTACTGACGGCAACAGCTCTTCTGACGCTCTCTGCATAAGCGCCCCATAGGGGCGCGGGGAACTGCGCGACCAGCCACAGCCCACCCGCACCCGAACAACTAGCGACTCAACTCTGACTCCACTGCTGATTGGTCCCGCCGTTGCAGGCCCACAGCACCAGCGAGGTCCCGTTGGCCGTGGCCGCGTTGTACGCGTCCAGGCACAACCCGGCGTTGACGTTGGTGATCGTCCCGTCCGAGTTGACGTTCCACTTCTGGTTGTTCTGCCCGTTGCAGTCCCAGATGATGACCTTGGTGCCGTTGGTGGTGCCCGAGTTGTTGGCGTCCAGGCACTTGTTGCCGTAGACCACGAACTCCTTGCGCGAGGTGTACGTCCAGGCCTGGTTCTGGCCGCCGTTGCAGTCCCAGATCTCGGCCTGGGTGCCGTTGGTGATGGTGTTGTTGTAGACGTCGGCGCAGCGACTGGAGGCCTTGCCCACGACGAGTGTGCCGTTGGTGCCGGGGATCGGGCTCACCGCGACCGAGCCGAGCGCCGGAAGCGAACTCCCGGTGAAGGTGAGCGAGTTGCCGGATCCCTTGCTCAGGTCGACCTGCACCGACACGGTGCCCTGCGCG
Source organism: Streptomyces sp. NPDC058457 (assembly GCF_042720695.1). Taxonomy (NCBI): domain Bacteria; kingdom Bacillati; phylum Actinomycetota; class Actinomycetes; order Kitasatosporales; family Streptomycetaceae; genus Streptomyces; species Streptomyces sp. NPDC058457. Next base: position 85,384 of record NZ_JBHXLU010000021.1, read on the forward strand.
GACCCGGTCGGCGGGAAGGAGACCGTCGTGGCGGTCTGGCTGTTGACCTGGAGGGTGCCGGTGACCGCGGTCGAGCCGGTGTTGGTGTAGGCGACGTCGACGACGGCCAGGCCGGTGCTCGCGGCGCTCACCCCGCTGTACTTGCCGGTGGAGGTGGCGCTGTAACTGGTGCTCGCCGCCTCCGTACCGCCGCTGACCTTGAGCATCACCGAGCCGCCGGCCGGGACGCTGGTGGTGTAACTCGTCGCGTACGAGCCGAGGTTCGTCTGCGCCCACAGGTCGCGGACCGTCGCGGAGGCGCCGGTCAGGCCGAGGTCGGCCCAGCGGACGGTGATGTTCTGGGCGGAGGAGGTGCGGTTGAGGAGGACGACCGCACGGTTGCCGGTGCCGGCGAGGACCTTGCCGTAGACCTGGAGGCCGGTGGTGTCCTCGGCGACCTTGACGCCCTGCAGGCCGCGCGGGTCCTGGTCGACTGCGACGACGTCGGAGTTCTTGAGGATGGCGGCCGTCTCACTGGTCATCGTGGTCAGGTCGTTGCCGGCGAGCAGCGGGGCACCGGAGATCGCCCAGAGGGCCATGTGGGTGCGGTTCTGGGCTGCCGTGAGGCCGGACATGCCGACGGTGAGCATGTCGGGGTCGTTGTAGTAGCCGGTGTGCTGGGCGGCCGGGTGCAGGGTCTGGTCGAAGTTGGAGAGCACGCTCGACTGGGACGCCGTGCCTCCGTAGTAGTAGATGTCCGTGCTGGTCCGCCACATGGGGGCGAGGCCCGTCGCCCAGTTCCAGGTGTTCTGGTAGCCCCAGTTGCAGATGGACAGGGTCAGTGGGCGGCCCGTGGTGGCGGCGGCCGTGGCGACGGCCGAGCTGATCGACTTGTACGTGGTGGCCGCGTCCAGGCCCTCGGCGTCGCCGCCGCACCAGTCGACCTTCACGAAGTCGAAGCCCCACTCCGAGAACTGGAGCATGTCCTGGGCGTAGTGCCCCTCGCTGCCGGTGTTGGCGGCGGCGGGACGGCCGGTCGGGTAGTAGTAGCCGCAGCCGTTCGCGCCCGCGTCGGTGTAGATGCCGGCCTTCAGGCCCTTGCTGTGGATGTAGTCGGCGATGGCGCTCATGCCGCCGGGCCATTCACTGGTGTCGACGGTGATGTTGCCGGCACTGTCCCGGGTGCCCTGCCACCAGCCCTCGTCGATGTTGATGTACTTGTAGCCGGCGGCCGGGAGACCGGCCGCGACGAACGCGTCGACCTGCGCCTTGATGACGTCGTAGTCGATCTTCGCCGCGAAGCTGTTCCAGGAGGCCCAGCCCATCGGGGCGGTGGGCACCGAGACCTGCGGAACCGTCGCCGCCTGGGCCGGGCCCGGGGTGGCGAAGAGGAGCGCGGCCGCGGCCGTCAGGGTCAGGGCGAGGGTGCGTACGACAGCGGCCCACAGGTGTCGTACGAGACCGCTGCCGGTCGATCTGGGCGGGGGGTACATGCGGCTCCTCCACGGGGGTGCACGAGGGGGTTACGGCTCACTCACTCGGCGTCATGTTCGATATTGCGAACATGGATCGATGTTCCGAACATGTCGCGCGCCGACCGTAGAGCCGCCGGAGGGTGAAGTCAACGGCTGTGACAGGCGTGAAGTCGCCCTTGCCTTCGCGTCGTTCACCCCGCCGGGGCACGCTCGCCGCCATACTGCTGGTCGTGCGCGTAGCGATCATGACGGCTGGCTCGCGGGGCGATGTGGCCCCCTACACCGGACTCGGGTACGGGCTGAGCCGTGCCGGACACGAGGTCACCCTGGTCACACACGGCCGCTTCGCGGGGCTGGTCGAAGGGTCCGGAGTGGGCTTCCACCCCCTGCCGGTCGACCCCCGGACCGAGCTGGAGTCCACCCGGGGACGCGGGCTGCATCGCAGCACCAGCGGGGTCGGCAAACTGCTGCGGGTGGTGGAGCTGGCCCGCCGGCTGGTCGGACGGATGACGGACGACCTGCTCGCGGCCGCACAGGCCAGCGACGTACTGCTGCTGTCCGGCTCCCTGGCCCCGATCGGCCACACGATCGCGGAGGGGCTACGACTGCCGAGCATGGGCGTCTACCTCCAACCACTGGCCGCCACCCGGGAGTTCGCGCCGCCCGTGCTCGGCGGCGGCACCTGGGGCGCCACCGGGAACCGGATCGCCGGACACGGCGTGAACCTGGCCGTGGAACAGGTCTTCGCATCCACCGTCCCCGCGCTGCGCGCCCGCCTGACCCTGCCCCCGCAGCGCTCCGGCGCCGCCCGCCGGGCCAGGGAGCGCCGGCTGTGGCCCGTCCAGCACGGCTTCAGCCCGCAGGTGGTCCCCCGCCCCCGCGACTGGCGCCGGGGCCTCGGGGTGTGCGGCTACTGGTGGCCCTACGACGCCGAGGCCCGACTCCCCGACGACGTACGGGCGTTCCTGGACGCCGGGCCGAAGCCGGTGTTCGTCGGCCTGGGCAGCGCCACGGTGCCCGACGCGAGGCGGCTGAGCGGGCAGGTCATGACGGCGCTGCGCAGGGCCGGGCTGCGCGGGGTGATCCAGAGCGGCTGGGGCGGCCTGACCGCCGACGGCGACGACATGCTGACCATCGGCGAGATGCCGCACTCGGCCCTGTTCCCCCGCATGGCGGCGGTGGTCCACCACGCGGGCGCGGGCACCACGGCGGCAGGCCTACGGGCCGGGGTGCCGGCGGTACCCCTGCCGATCCAGTTCGACGAGGCGTTCTGGGCGGCACGACTCGTGGGCCTCGGGGTGGCGCCGACTGTTGTTCCGCTGCGGGGGTTGCGCGTGGAGACACTGGCGCATGCGCTCCACCAAGCGACCGAACGACCCGAACTCACCCAGCGAGCAGCCGAGTTGGGCCGCAGAATCCGAGCGGAAGACGGCGTGGCTCCGGTGGTCGGGGCGCTGGACGGGCTGGCCTTCTAGGCGCCGGGAGGCGAGAGCGCCCCGTTTGGGGGCGCGGGGAACTGCGCGACCAGCCACAACGCACCCGCAGGCACACAACTACCGCGATCCCCCCGGCTTCCACCCCTCCGGCCGCAGTATCCCCACCAACAACCGCACCAACTCCTCCACTACGTCATCCAGACTCGCGTCCACCCACCCCGCACTCCAGTCGTGCAGCAACCCGTTCACGCTGCCGATGAACGCAGTCGCCGCCAGCCGGTAGTCCCGCGGCGCCGCATCTCCCCGCGCCGCCGCCGCGTTCGCCTCGGTGCATATCAGCTCCACCCACCGCGCCCGCCGCGCCAGCCGCTGCTCCTCCAGCCGGGTGCTGACGCCGATGATCTCGACGAAGGCGATACGGATACGCCGGGGGTCGGAGGTGACATCACGGGCGTAGGCCCGGAACAGCACCGTCACCCGCTCGACCAGCGGCAGCGGCTCCGCCTCCGCGAACGCCGCCGCCACCGCCGCCTCCGCCCATCCGTTGACCTCCAGGTGCAACGCGGCGAGCACGTCCTCCAGTGTGCGGAACTCCTCGTAGAACTGACGGGTCGACAGACCCGCCGCCTGACTGAGCGCGGCGACGGTGGTGGCGCGAAACCCCGGTGTGTCGCCGAAGAGTTGAAGCGCCGCGTCCAGGAAGCGCCGGCGCCGCTCGGCCTTGCGTTCCTCGGCGGACCGGCCGCCGTAGCGACCCGTCGGTGCCTTGAGCCTGCCCGCCAAGATTGCCCCCTCCGTCAACCGCCCGATGGCCAATTTTCTCGCGTACGCCTCTTGTGGACTCAGCCACCCCCTCCTTACTTTTCAGTAAGTTCACTTTGAACGCACCCGTGTTCAGATTCCGTGCCCCTGTGACCGCGCGGGCGCGTCCCCACCCCCCTCAGAGGAGAGAGCAGCCATGCCTGCCTTCAGACCCAGGCACCTTTGCTCCGTAGCCGCCGCCCTCGTCCTGACCGTCGCCGCACCCGCGACCGCCGCCACCGCCGCGGCCGACGCGTCCCTGCGCGAGGTGCTGTTCGTCGGCAACAACTGGGACGGCACCGCGACCGTCCTGAACTCGACCGGCGACTTCGCCAAGGTCGGCCAGCTCAACGTCATCCCCGACAAGGACGCACGGATCGCCGAGATCAACGCCGACCCCATCAAGTGGATCTACTACACGTCGATCCGGAACGAGGTCGGCCAGGGCCACGACCAGTACGTGGACGACATGTACTCCACGCCGGACGGGAAGTCCGTGGTCGTCTCGCGCCCGAGCTTCGCCGACGTCGTCTCCATCGACCTCGCCACCGACACGATCAACTGGCGGTTCCCGGTGGCCGGTTACCGCGCCGACCACATGGCCGTCTCCCCCGACGGCACGAAGGTCGCGGTCTCGGCCTCCACCGCGAACAAGGTGCAGGTGCTGGACATCAACACCGGCAAGGAACTGGGCGAGTTCGCCACCGGTGACAAGCCGCACGAGAACGTCTTCAGCCCCGACGGCAAGTACATCTGGAACATGGCGATCGGCGAGGTCACCACCTCGCTCGACGACCCGATCTGGGACTGGACGAAGGGCGACCGGCACATCACCGTCGCGGACGCCACCACCTACAAGCAGGTCAAGATCATCGACATGCGGGACCGGCTGGACGCGATCGGCCTGACGAACTTCTCGGACGCGGTCCGGCCCGCGGCCTTCACGCCCGACTGGTCCAAGATGTACTTCCAGGTGTCGTTCTTCAACGGCTTCCTGGAGTACGACATCGCCACCGACAAGATCACCCGGGTGAAGACGCTGCCGGCGAACCCGGCGACCAGCACCGACCGCACCACCTGGCTCCTCGACTCGCGCCACCACGGCATCTCGATGAAGCCGGACGGCACCAAGCTGTGCGTCGCGGGGACGATGGACAACTACGCCACCATCGTCGACCGGACCACCCTCCAGGAGGGTCCGCTGGTCACCGCGTCCACCCCGTACTGGGCGACGGTGAGCGGTGACGGCAAGGACTGCATCATCTCCGAGGCGGGCGCCGACCAGGTGACGGCCATCGACTTCGGCACCGGCCAGAAGGTGACCTCGGTCGCGGTCGGCGACCACCCGCAGCGCGTCCGGCTCGGCCATGTACAGGCCGGCTGGACCGGTGCCACCGGCAGTTGACGGATCATCAAAACCCATCGGCCTCCGGGGTGCGCGGCACCCCGGAGGCCGAAGCACTGCTCAGAACTTCGCCGCCACCCAGGCGGCCAGTTCCGCCTTGGCCGCGTTCAGCAGGGTGGAGCTCGGTGCGGTCGCCCCGTTGGTCACCAGCGCGAAGTGCAGCACGCCGGAGTCCGAGTCGGTGAGCAGCAGTCGGCGGCTGCCCGTCCCACCCGGTTCCGCCGCCACGCCGACCGGGGTCGAGGACGTGTACGACGGCGGCCCGTAGGCCGTGCCCAGGTCGGAGACGACGGTGGTGGACGCGCTCGCGAAGGAGGCCGGGAGGTGGAGTTCGGTCGGTGCGGTGGCGCTGCCGGAGCGCCAGACCTGGACGGCGTACTGGCCGGAGCCGACCAGCGCGGCCACGTTCGGCAGCGAGCTGGGCACCGGGTTCCAGGTCAGGGTCGTGGAGCCGTCCCGGGAGCGGTCCTCGTAGGTGAAGGCGAGGGTGGAGCCGGAGGTGGCGCCCGGGTAGATCCGGTCGAGCAGCCGGGCGTCCTGACGGAGCGTGACGGTACCGGAGTCGGTCATGTTGACGGCCGAGAGGTCCTCGTCGTTCCAGGCGTCACCGGAGGTGAGGACCTTGCTGGCGTTGTCGTTCATGAGTTCGTGGTGACGGCCGTTGTAGATGTCCCACTGCCACTGGGTACCGGAGAGGACCGGACCGGAGGAGGCCGGTGTGGACCACCAGTTCGCGCCGGAGAGACGGGAGTCGAGGGCCTGGTACATCGCCTTGTCGACGGTGGGCGCCTTGCCGGAGGTGGTGCCGGACAGCGGATGCCCGAACTCGCTGACGATCGCGGTGGTCCCGGCGGCCGACGCCCGGTCCCGGATGGTGCCGAAGTCGGTGCTGTACTGGCCGTCGGCGGCGTTGCCCCACATCAGGATGCCGGAGATGGCCTTCTGGTCGTAGAAGTGGGTGTTGAACACGTACCGCGAGCCGAGCGTGCCCGCGTCGAGCAGTCCGCCCTCCTCCTTGGTGACGTTGCCGTTCCAGTAGAGGTTCGGTTCGACGAGGGCGGGCTTGCTGCTCCAGCCGGCCGCGTCCATCCGGGCGCGGAACTTCTGGTAGAAGGGCCACAGCCGGTTCTGCTCCCAGGTGCGGGAGGCCTCGCCGGAGTCGTAGGAGCCGGCGTACGGCTCGTTGTACGGGTCGAAGCCGACCACGCCCGCGAACTCGTCGGACGTCAGGTGCTGGGCCAGGTAGGTCATGGTGGTCTGGGCGGTGGCCAGGAAGGCGTCCTGGAGGCCGTAGTTGTTGTGCCAGAAGTCGTACTGGGCCTTCTGGACAGCCGAGTTCTGGGTGATGTTCTGGCCCCAGAACAGGCAGATGCCACAGGACTCGGCAGGGTAGTTCCCCAGCGCCACCGCCCACTTGGGCGCGCCGTCGCCGGTGTACCAGCTGCCCGAGTTGAACAGGTAGCGGGAGTACAGGTCCTGGTGGAAGTCGGGGAAGACCCGGATGCCGGCGTCGAGGAACGCCTGCATCTGCGCGGTCGCGGCGGCCAGGTAGGCGGTGTCGACCTGGCCCTGGACGGGTTCGGCGTGCGCCCAGGAGAGCAGGAAGCGCACGGCGTTGCCGCCGCCGAGGGCGCGCAGCGCGGTGGCGGACTTCTTCGCGTCGGCGACCGAGGCGAAGGGCAGGCCGCTGTTCTCCTCCAGCTTGGTCTCGCCGGAGACGTTGTAGCCGCGCAGCACGACCTCACGGCCCTGGCCGTCGACGAAACGGCCGTTCTGCACGGTGAGCGCGGTGCCGTCGAACCAGAGGGAGTCGGACGGGGTGGCTGCGGTGGCGGACGGGGCGCCCGCCACCGCGAGGAATCCGCAGAGGACAACCAGGACAACGATCAGTCGTGCCCGGATATTCGTCATGTCCATTACAGTCGGGTGATTTCCGGACACAGTCAATACTTCTGACTCACGAGTAAGTTGAGTACCCGTTCCCTCAGCCGGCCACTCGACCGGTCACGTTCAACAGGTACTCCTTGCGGCTCAGCGGGTTGTGGTCGGTGCGCGGCCGCTCCGGGACGGGGCCCCGCCGCACCGGCGCGTAGTGGTCGAAGGCGGTCTCCAGCTCGCCCTCGCCACGGGTCAGCCCCGGCAGCCGTTGCTCCAGTCCGTGCACCTGCGCCGCGGGCACCGCGCCCTCCAGGACCGCGAGCATCCCCTCGGTCCCGGTCCGCTGCGGTACCGCACCGAGCCCGGCGAGCACCGGCAGCAGCGCGCCCAGCGTGTCCGCGGGGGCCTCCAGGCGGAAGCGGTGCATCGGCTCGTGCACCCGGGTGCCGGCCCGCCGCAGCGCCTCGGTCAGGACCAGCGGGGTCAGTCCGCGGAAGTCGTAGCCGGTGCTCGACATGCTCTTGTCGAAGCCCTGGTGGGCATGGCTCTGCCGGGGCGAGTAGCCGGAGTGGGTCATGGTCACCGAGCAGTCCGGGATGCGCCAGCCGTGCAGACCCTGGCCGAGGGTCTCGCGCACGGTGTCCTCGACGGCCTTGAAGAAGGCGTACGGCATCGAGCCCAGCTCCACCTCCAGACGGAAGCCGACGCCCGTACCCGGCGGGGCCGGTTCCACCCGCAGGCCGACCGTCGCGAGGAAGGGGTTGCCGTCCTTCTTGTTGAACTCGACGGCGCCCGCCGTGCCGGTGAGCCGTTCGACGCAGATGGTCGTCGTCTCCCGGAAGGCCACGTCCAGGCCGTACTCGTCGGCGAGGGTCGCCTGGATCACCTCCTTCTGCACCTCGCCGTAGAGGGAGACGGAGGTCTCCTGCCGCACCTCGTCGTGCCGCACGTCGATCAGCGGATCCTGCTCGGCGAGCTGGGTGAGGGCGAGATGCAGGGAACGGCGGTCGGTGCCCGGCCCGGGGACCACGACGGTCTCCAGGGTCGGGGGCGCGAAGTGGTGCACGTACGCCCGGCCGGGCGCGCCGAGCGCATCACCGATCCGGATGCCGCCGAGCCCCCACGCCTTGACGATCCGCCCGGCACCGGCACGCTCCTGCCGGCGGTCCGTACCGCGCTCGAACACGCTGAGCGCGGTGACCCGGCCCTCCGGTCTGCCCTCCTGCGCGGCGCGGCCGTCCCCGAACAGGACCCGGTCACGGACCCCGAGGGTCCCGGAGAAGAGGCGCGCGTACGCGATCTTCTCGCCCGCCGGACCCCGTTCCACCTTGAAGACGGTGGCCGACAGGGGCCCGGCCGGGTCGCCGGCGGCGGCCGGGAGCAGCCGCTCGATGCCGGCGATCAGGTCGGGTACCCCGGCGCCCGTGACGGCGGAGCCGAAGTACACCGGGTGGACCAGGGACCGCCGGGTCTGGTCGGCGAGGGCGGCGCGCAGCCGGACGTCGGGCACACCGCCGTCGAGGTAGGCGGCGAGCAACGCGTCGTCCCGGTCGGCGAGCGTGTCCAGCGCGGCCGGGCCGAGGCCGGGCAGGAAGCGGGCGGCGCGGGTACCGAGCGCGGCGGCCCGGCCCATGGGGACGAGCGGCACGGCGAGCCTGCGGGCCAGCTGGGCGAGCACGGCGTCGTCGCGGGCGCCCCGCCGGTCGATCTTGTTCACGAAGACCAGCGTGGGGATGCGCAGCCGCCGCAGGGTCCGCATCAGGACGCGGGTCTGCGCCTGGACGCCCTCCACGGCCGAGACGACAAGGACCGCACCGTCCAGCACACCGAGAACCCGCTCCACCTCGGCGATGAAGTCGGGGTGCCCCGGGGTGTCGATGAGGTTGACGGTGACGCCGTCGAGGGGGAACGACACGACGGCGGACTTGATGGTGATGCCGCGCTGCCGCTCCAGGGCGAGCGAGTCGGTCGTGGTACTGCCGTCGTCGACACTGCCGAGCTCGTCGATGACGCCGGCGGTGTGCAGCAGCCGTTCGGTCAGGCTGGTCTTACCTGCGTCGACATGGGCGAGAATTCCGAGATTGAGCAGATGCACTGGGCGTGATGTCCTTCGGCATGGGTGGGATTCCTTCCTCGGTGGACATGCACGCAGCGCGCATCGGGGGTCCTCTCTCGGTGACGTCGGGTGAGGAGAGTGCAGCAGGGCGGCCCCGGCGACGGCAATGGATTAACGCTCAACAAAAGCCCGGTCCCAGCGCTCGCCACCCCTTCGGCGCGGTTCTAGAGTGACCTACATCACGCCGTTTGACTGAATATCTCCCCCGTTCCCGCGCACGGTCTGGAGGCCGCATGACCCACATCAAGGTGACGGTGGACGGCACGCGCTACGAGGACGAGGTGGCACCCCGTCTGCTGCTGGCCCACTACCTGCGCGACCGTCTCGGCCTGACCGGCACCCCGATCGGCTGCGACACCTCGAACTGCGGTGCCTGCACGGTCGACCTGGACGGGGCGACCGTCAAGAGCTGCTCGGTGCTGGCCGTCCAGGCGGACGGCTGCACGGTGACCACCGTCCAGGGGCTGGCCGAGAACGGGGAGTGGACGGCGTTGCAGCGGGCGTTCCACGAGCGGCACGGGCTGCAGTGCGGCTACTGCACCCCCGGGATGATCATGGCGGCCCGGGATCTGCTGCGGGAGAACCCGCGCCCGTCCTCCGACGAGGTCCGGGAGGCCCTGGAGGGCAACCTGTGCCGGTGCACCGGCTACCAGAACATCGTCCGCGCGGTGCTCGCCGCCGCCGGACAACCGGACGGAGAGCAGGACCGACAGCGGCACGGACAGCAGAACGGGAAGCCGGACGCCTCCGGGCGCCCGGTCGGCGAGGAGGTCACGGCATGACCGACCAGGCCGTCGAACACGAGATCGGCCGCTCCCGGCTGCGCAAGGAGGACGCCCGGCTGATCACCGGCCAGACCAGCTGGACCGACAACATCCAGGTCGCCGGGCTGCTCCACCTGGCCGTCCTGCGCAGCCCGATGGCGCACGCCCGCCTCACCCGCGTCGACGTCTCCCCCGCCCTCGAACGCCCCGGTGTCGTCGCCGCGTTCACCGGCGCGGACCTCGCCGAGGGCCTGGGCTCGCTGCCCTGTGCCTGGCCGGTGACCGAGGACATGGTGCTGCCGGACCACCCTCCGGTCGCCGTGGACGAGGTCCGCCACGCCGGCGACCCGGTGGCCGTGGTGGTGGCCCGCGACCGGTACGCCGCCGCCGACGCGCTGGAGGCGATCGAGGTCGACTACGACCCGCTGCCCCCGGTCCTCGACCTGGAGGCCGCGCTGGCCGAGGACGCCCCGCTGGTCCACTCCGACAAGGGCACCAACCGCTGCTACACCTGGCCGCTCGCCACCGGCGAGAGCTTCGAGGCCGTACGGCAGCGCGCCGAGGTGACCCTCAAGCGCCGCTACCACCAGCAGCGGCTGATCCCGAACGCCATGGAGCCGCGCGCGGTCGTGGTCACGCCGATCGCCGCCTCCGGCGAGTACACGGTCTACTCGGCGACCCAGATCCCGCACATCCTGCGGATCATGCTGGCCACCGTCACCGGGATCCCCGAGCACAAGCTCCGGGTGATCGCCCCGGACGTGGGCGGCGGCTTCGGCTCCAAGCTCCAGGTGTACGGCGAGGAGGCCCTCGCGCTCGCCGTGGCCCGCCGGCTCGGCCGCCCGGTGAAGTGGACGGAGTCGCGTTCCGAGGGCTACCTCGCCACCCACCACGGCCGCGGCATGATCCAGGACATCGAGGTCGCCGCCACCCGCGAGGGCAGGCTGCTCGGCCTGAAGGTGGACCTGATCGCCGACATGGGCGCCTACCTGATGCTGGTCACCCCGGGCATCCCGATCCTCGGCGCCTTCATGTACCCGGCGATCTACAAGATGGACGCGTACGAGTTCACCTGCACCGGTGTCTTCACCACCCGCACCCCCACCGACGCCTACCGCGGCGCCGGACGCCCCGAGGCGACCTTCGCCATCGAGCGGATCATGGATGAGCTGGCCGCCGAACTCGGCCTGGATCCCGTGGAGTTGCGGCGCCGGAACTGGATCCGGCACGAGGAGTTCCCGTACACCTCGATCGCCGGGCTGACCTACGACACCGGCAACTACGAGGCGGCCACCGAGAAGGCCCTCGCCCTGTTCGGGTACGACGGCCTGCGCGCCGAGCAGCAGAAGCGCAACGAACGCGGCGACACGGTGCGCCTCGGCATCGGCGTGTCGACGTACACCGAGATGTGCGGGCTGGCGCCGAGCCGGGTGCTGCGCGACCTCAGGTACGCGGCCGGCGGCTGGGAGGCGGCGAGCATCCGCATGCTGCCCACCGGCAAGGTCGAGGTGGTGACCGGCACCAGTCCGCACGGGCAGGGGCACGAGACCTGCTGGAGCCAGATCGCGGCCGACGTGCTGGGCGTGCCGTTCGACGACGTCGAGGTGGTGCACGGCGACACCAGGGCGGCCCCGCAGGGCATGGACACCTACGGTTCGCGGTCGCTGGCCGTGGGCGGCGAGGCCGTGCACCGGGCGGCGGTGAAGGTGGTCGAGAAGGCACGCAAGGTCGCCGCGCACCTGCTGGAGGCCAGCGAGCAGGACCTGGAGTTCGCGGACGGCGTGTTCGCCGTGAAGGGATCGCCGGAGGCGCGGAAGACCATCCAGGAGATCGCCTTCGAGACGTTCACCGGCCACGACCTGCCCGACGGCGTCGAACCGTCCATCAACGCCGAGACGGTGGTCGACCCGGAGAACTTCTCCTACCCGCACGGCACCCACCTGTGCGCGGTCGAGGTCGACACGGAGACCGGGCGGACCCGGATCAGGTCGTACGTCTGCGTGGACGACGTCGGCCATGTCGTCAACCCGATGATCGTCGAGGGCCAGGTGCACGGCGGTCTCGCGCAGGGCATCGCGCAGGCGCTGTACGAGGAGGCCGTCTACGACGACGAGGGCAACCTCGTCTCCGGGACCATGGCCGACTACCTCGTGCCGTCGGCGGCCGACCTGCCGGACTTCGTCACCGACCGGACGGAGACCCCGGCGGCCTCGAACGCCATGGGGGTCAAGGGGGTCGGCGAGGCCGGGACGATCGCGTCGACGCCCGCGGTGGTCAACGCCGTGGTGGACGCGCTGCGTCCGCTGGGCGTGACGGACGTACGGATGCCGTGCACCCCCGAGCGGGTGTGGCGAGCGGTGAAGGAGGCGTCGGCATGATTCCCCCGGCATTCGAGTACGCCCGTCCGACGAGCGTCGGTGAGGCGGTGCGCACGCTCGCCGACGCGGGCGAGGAGGCGAAGGTGCTGGCCGGCGGGCAGAGCCTGCTGCCGCTGCTGCGGCTGCGGCTGGCCTTCCCGGAGCTGGTCGTCGACGTCGGCCGGATCCCGGAGCTGCGCGGGGTGCGCGAGGACGGCGACACCCTCGTCATCGGCGCGCTCACCACCCACCACGACGTCATCCGCGACCCGCTGGTACGGCGGCATGCCGGGTTGCTGGCGGAGGCCACGGCCACGGTGGCCGACCCCGCCGTACGGCACCGGGGCACCCTCGGCGGCTCGCTCGCACACGCCGACCCGGCCGGGGACCTGCCCGCCGTGGCGCTCGCCCTCGACGCCGAACTGGTCGTCGCCGGACCGGGCGGCCGGCGCGTGATCCCGGCCCGGGAGTTCTTCGTGGACTACCTGCAGTCGGCGCTCGCGCCCGACGAACTGCTGGTGGAGGTGCGGGTCCCGAAGACCGACGGCTGGGGCTTCCACTACGAGAAGTTCCAGCGGGTCGCGCAGGCCTGGGCGATCGTCGGGGTCGCCGCGCTGGTGCGGCGCGCCGACGGGCACATCGCCGAGGCACGCATCGGGCTCACCAACATGGGCTCCACCCCGCTGCGGGCCACCGCGGCCGAACAGGCGCTGTCCGGTGCCGACGGCCCGGGGGCCGTGGCCCGGGCCGCCGAGGCCGCCGCCGAGGGCACCCGGCCGGCCCGGGACCTGTCGGCCTCGCCCGACTACCGGGAGCACCTCGCACGGGTGCTGACCAGGCGGGCCGTGCTGGCCGCCGGCGGAACGGGGTGAGCGCCGATTCCCCCGATGGACGACCCGGAGCAGGTGGGGGCCCGCCTGGCGGAGACGGGGTACCTCGTCGACGAGGGGCTGTCCGTCACCTGCTTCCTGGCCCTGAGACTGCACCGGCCGCTGTTCTGCGAGGGTGACGCCGGCGTGGGCAAGACCGCGCTCGCCGCCGCCCTCGCCGAGGCGCTGGACGCACCGCTGATCCGGCTCCAGTGCCACGAGGGCATCGACGCCTCCCAGGCCCTGTACGACTGGGACTTCCCGCGCCAGCTGCTGCACCTGAGAGCCGCCGAGGCGGCGGGCGTGCAGGACGCGGACCGACTGGAGAGCGAGCTGTACGACCGGCGCTTCCTGATCGCCCGGCCGCTGCTGCTGGCGCTCCAGCAGCATCCGTCGGTCCTGCTGGTCGACGAGATCGACCGGGCCGACGACGAGTTCGAGGCGTTCCTCCTCGAGCTGCTGTCCGAGTACTCGGTCACCATCCCCGAGCTGGGCACGCTGCGGGCCGAGGTGCCGCCGGTGGTGGTCCTGACCTCGAACCGGACCCGCGAGGTGCACGACGCGCTGAAGCGGCGGTGCCTCTACCACTGGTTCGACCACCCGTCCTTCGCCCGCGAACTGGCCATCGTGCGCAGCCGGTTGCCGCAGGTGTCGGCCCGGCTGGCCGAGCAGGTCACCGCGCTGGTGCAGGCGCTGCGCGGCACGGACCTGGTCAAGCCGCCCGGGGTGGCCGAGACGCTGGACTGGGCGGAGGCGCTGGACGCGCTGGGGGCGAGCGAGGTGGACGCGGAACTGGCCGTGGCGACGCTGGGTTCGGTGCTGAAGTACCGGGAGGACACCGAGCGGGCGCGAGGGCTCGACCTCTCGGCGGTCCTCGCGGCCCGGGGCGGGTGAGCGGGCATGGACGCGGCGCCACCGAGGACGGCCGGGGTGCCGGCGGATGCCGTACTGCTCGGTTTCGTACGGGCGTTGCGGGCGGCGGGGGTGGAGGCGAGCGCCGAGCGCGGGTACGCGTTCCTGCGCGCCGTGGCCGCGCTGCGGCCGGGGCTGCGCTCGGACGTGTACTGGGCGGGCCGGGCGACGCTGTGCGGCGGCCATGACGACCTGGAGCGGTACGAGAGGGTGTTCGCCGCGTACTTCGGAGCGGCCGGCGCACCCGCCCGGCAGCCGGTGCGCACCGCCCCCTCGCCGCGGCTGCGGCTCGTCGTGCGGGAGACGGCCGGGGCACGCCGTACCCGTGGCGAGAGCGAGCCGCCGGGTCCGCCCACGGCCGTCCTCGCCAGCTCCGCCGAGGTGCTGCGGCATCGCGACGTCACCGAGCTGGACCCCGCCGAACGGGCCCAACTACGGCGTCTGCTGGCCGCGTTCACACTGGAGGGACAGACCAGGCGCTCTGCGCGGCGCCGGCCCGCCCGGCGCGGGGAGGTCGATCCGCGCCGCACGGTACGGGAGTTGCTGCGGCGCGGCGGGGAGCCTGCCCTGCTGCGGCGGCACGCGCGGGTGCCGCGGCCGCGCCGGGTGGTGCTGCTCGTCGACGTGAGCGGTTCGATGGGGCCGTACGCCGACGCGCTGCTGCGGTTCGCGCACGCGGCGGTGCGCGCGGGCCGCACGGAGGTGTTCACCGTCGGCACCCGGCTGACCCGGGTGACCCGCGAACTGTCGCACCGGGACCCCGATCTGGCGATGGCGGAGGTCGCGGCGGCCGTGCCGGACTGGCGCGGCGGCACCCGACTCGGCGAGCTGCTCCGCGAGTTCCTGAACCGGTGGGGGCAGCGCGGCATGGCACGGGGCGCGATCGTCGTCCTGCTCTCGGACGGCTGGGAGCGCGGCGATCCCGAGCTGCTCGGGCAGCAGATGCGCCGGCTGCACGGCCTGGCGCACCAGGTGGTCTGGGCGAACCCGCGCAAGGCGCGGCCCGGTTACGCGCCGCTGGCGGCCGGGATGGCGGCGGCGCTGCCCAGCGTCGACGCCTTCGTGGCGGGGCACAGCCTGGCAGCCCTTGAGCGGCTCGCGGCGGTGGTGCGCGGGGCGCGGGCCGGTACCGCGCCGGGGAAGGGAGCGGACGGTGCGTGAGATTCTGCCGACGCTGGCCGGCTGGCATGCGGCCGGGATCCCGTTCGGCCTCGCCACGGTGGTCGCGGTCAGCCGCAGCGCGCCGCGCGGACCCGGTGCGGCGATGGCCGTGGGGCCGGACGACGAGGTGGTGGGCAGCGTGTCCGGCGGCTGCGTCGAGGGCGCCGTCTTCGAGCTGGCGCAGGAGGTCGTCGCGACCGGCGAGCCCCGGCTCCAGACCTTCGGCTACAGCGACGAGGACGCGTTCGCGGTCGGGCTGACCTGCGGCGGCGAGATCACCCTGCTGGTCAGGCCGGTGACCGCCGGCTCCGACCCGGCGTTCGGCGCGGTCGCCGCGTCCGTCGCGGAGGGCGAGCCGGTGACCGTGGCCACCGTGGTGGACGGACCCGCACCGCAGGGGGCCACGCTCGCCGTCTGGCCGGACCGGGCGGCCGGCACGCTCGGCGCGAGCGGCCTGGACGTCGCCGTCGCCGCGGACGCACGCGGTGAACTCGCGCTCGGCGCCTCGGTCCTGAGACATTACGGCCCGCACGGCGAGCGCCGTGAGGACGCGGTCACCGTGTTCCTCCAGTCGTTCGCGCCGCCGCCCCGGATGCTGGTGTTCGGCGCCATCGACTACGCCGCGGCGGTGGCCCGCATCGGCGACTTCCTCGGCTACCGGGTGACCGTGTGCGACGCCCGCCCGGTCTTCGCCACCCCGAAACGCTTCCCGGCCGCCGTGGAGGTCGTCGTCGACTGGCCGCACCGCTACCTGAGCGGCACGGACACCGACGACCGCACGGTGATCTGCGTCCTCACCCACGACCCGAAGTTCGACGTACCGCTGCTGGAGGAGGCGCTGCGCCGGCCGGCCGCCTACATCGGGGCGATGGGCAGCCGCAGGACCCACGAGGAGCGGCGGGCACGGCTGGCCGGGGCCGGTCTCACCGAGGCCGAACTGTCCCGGCTGCGCTCGCCGCTGGGCCTCGATCTCGGCGCCCGTACCCCCGAGGAGGTCGCCGTGTCCGTCGCCGCCGAGATCGTGGCCCTGCGCTGGGGCGGCAGCGGCGCGCCGCTGACCACGACCAGCGGCGCCATCCACGCACCAGCCGTCCGCTGACCGCCAGGAGGAGTGAGTCATGGAACTGCACCACGAGTTCACCGTGCCCGTCCCGGTCGACGAGGCCTGGCAGGCGCTCCTCGACATCGAGCGGGTCGCGCCGTGCCTGCCGGGCGCGGTGGTCGAGGACTACGACGGCAGGACGGTGACCGGCTCGGTGAAGGTCAGGGTCGGCCCGGTCACCGTGACCTACCGGGGTACGGCGGTCTTCGAGGAGCAGGACCCGGCGGTGCACCGGATGGTGCTGGTGGCGAGCGGCCGGGAGACCCGTGGGCAGGGCACGGCCCGGGCGACGGTCACCGCGACGCTCGCCGAACACGACGGCGGTACGGCGGTGTCGGTGCGCACCGACCTCACGGTGACCGGCCGCCCCGCGCAGTTCGGGCGCGGGGTGCTGTCGGAGGTCGGCGACCGGCTGGTGGGGCGGTTCGCGGAGTGCCTCGCGGCCCGGCTGGCCGAGCGGCCGCCCGGCTCCGACGGCGAAGGGGAGCCGCTGGACGAGGAGTTCGGGGACGCCGTACCGGCACAGCCGCTCGACCTGCTGCGTACGGCCGGGGTGCCGGTGGCCAAGCGGGCCGCGGCGGTGGCCGCCGTGCTGGCCGTGCTCACGGTGGCGGCGGCACGGCTGCGCCGGTGCCGGCGCCACCGCGCCGGCCACCGATGACGTGTTCCGTCCGTCGAACACTATGAACACAACGCCCGGGCCATGGTTCCGGTCCCGGCCCGCTCCCTAGCATCGCCGCGGACGGCGCGAAGAAGCGCCGACGAGGACAGGGAGCCGCGCCTTGGACAGGTCGAGAACCCCCGCACGGGTCCGCCGGACGAGCCGTAGCCGGCGTACCGGACTGCTCGCCTCGCTGACGGCGGTCCTCGCCGCCGCCTTCGCCGGCGCCCCTTCCGCACAGGCGGGGACACCACCGCCGGCCGCCGTCTCCTGCCCGGCGGAACTCGACGGCAGGGCCGCCTGTTACACCGGCCAGGACGCCAACGGCGCCTACTACGCCGTCGCCGTCCCCGAGCACTGGAACGGCTCCCTGGTCGTACACGCCCACGGCGGGCCCGACCTCGGCACCGGCTCGGACCCGGCGCGCAGCGTCGACGACCTGGCCCGCTGGTCGGTGATGGTGAAGGAGGGCTACGCCTGGGCGGGTTCGTCGTACCGCAGGGGCGGCTACGGCACCCGCATGGCCGCCGAGGACACGGAGAACGTGCGCCGGCTGTTCGTCGCGAACTTCGGGAAGCCGCGGCGGACTTATGTGCACGGCCAGTCCTGGGGCGGGGACGTCGCCGCCAAGGTCGTCGAGGTGTACGGCAGGCGGGGCGGCGCGTACGACGGGGCGCTGCTGACCAGCGGTGTCCTCGGCGGCGGGTCCCGGGGTTACGACTACCGCGTCGACCTCCGCGTCGTCTACCAGTACTACTGCCGCAACATGCCCCGGCCGGAGGAACCCCAGTACCCGCTGTGGCAGGGACTGCGCGCGGACTCGACGCTGACGACGGCCGGACTGCGCGCCCGGCTCCAGGAGTGCACGGGCTACGCCTCGGCCCCGCAGGAGCGCACCGCCCGCCAGCAGCGCAACCTCGACGACATCCTCGCCGTCACCGGCGTCCCCGAGCGCACCCTGGAGTCCCATCTGCGGTTCGCGGTCTTCACGTTCCGGGACATCGTGCACGACCGGCTCGGCGGCCGTAACCCGTTCTCGAACGAGGGTGTCCGGTACTCGGGGTCGCACGACGACGAGGCGCTCAACGCCGGGGTCGAGCGGTTCACCGCCGATCCGACGGCGGTACGCGACCTGTCCTACGACAGTGATCTCACCGGCAAGGTGTCGATCCCGGTGCTCACGCTGCACGCGATCGACGATCCGACGGCGTTCGTGGAGCACGAGGCGGCCTACCGGGCCACCCTGCGCGGCGCGCACCGCGACCGGTACCTCGTGCAGACGTTCACCCACGAGTCCGAGCACAGCGCGCTGAGCGACGCGGAGTACGCCGACTCGATCGCGGCACTGGACGGTTGGGTGCGCACGGGCCGGAAGCCGACGCCCGGGACCATCGCGGGCTCCTGCGCCGCGTTCGACCGGACCTACGCCACGGGCTGCTTCTACGACCCGGACTTCCACCCCGCCTCCTACGCCTCCCGGGTCCGGCCGCGGCCGGGCGGGCTGCGCTGGCCGGCCATGACGGCGGCGCAGGAGAAGCGGTGGAGCAGGATCGACGGGGTCGGGATCGCACCCTGACGGTCCCGGGAGATCGTCCGTGCGTCCTGTCACGGCGTCGGCAGGCGCGGCGGCAGCCGGTGCAGCGTCACCTCGGTGAGCACGCCGTCGGCGACGGCCGCGGTGAGGTAGGTGCAGTGCGGCTGACGGCGGCGGTCGGTCGGGGAACCGGGGTTGAGCAGCCGCAGGCCGCCCGGGACCGTGGTGTCCCACGGGATGTGGCTGTGCCCGAAGACCAGGACGTCCAGGTCCGGGAAGCGGGCGGCGCAGCGGGCCTCGCGGCCCTGGGCGGGGCCGGTCTCGTGGACCACCCCGAAGCGCAGCCCGCCCAGGCTCGCACAGGCCACCTCGGGGAGCCGGGCGCGCAGGCCGGGGCCGTCGTTGTTGCCGTACACCCCGATGAGGCGGCGGCTGCGGCTCTCCAGCAGGTCGAGGGTGGCCTCGTCGACCCAGTCGCCGGCGTGCAGGACGACGTCCGCGCGCGGGAGCTCGGCGAGGAGCTGGTCCGGGAGCCGCTTGGCACGCAGCGGGAGATGCGTGTCGGAGGTGAGGAGCAGGCGCACCCGGCCAGCGTAGGCCAGGGAACCCCGTCGAGATCTTCAGTCCAGACTCAACAGTCTCGACTGGACAGTTTCAGCTGACGGTTCTACGGTGGGCGCATGGCAGAGATCTCCGAGTCCGCGACCCGCGCGGCGCGCGACCTGCGCGTGATGTTCAGCAGGATGCGCCGCCGTATCCGGGAGGTCGCCCAGGACGCGGACCTCACCCCGTCGCAGGAGTCGGCCCTCACCCTGGTGTCGAAGCACGGCGCGGCCACGGCCAGTGCGCTGGCCTCCGCCGAAGGGGTGCGCCCGCAGTCGATGGCGGCCACCCTGGCCGCGCTCGACCAGCAGGGGCTGATCCGCCGCAGCCCCGACCCGACCGACGGCCGCCGCCAGCTGGTCACCCTGACCGAGGCCGGCCAGGCACGTGTCGAGGGCAACCGGCAGGCGCGCGACGAGTGGCTGGCCCGCGCCTTCCAGGACCGGTACACCGAGGACGAGCGCCGGGCCCTCCTCACCGCGATCGAGCTGCTGGAACGGCTGTCGCGCCCGTGATACCGAGGCTCACCGCGGGCGGCCGCGAGGACACCCGCCCGGCCCCCGCCGGATTCGACGGCGATGCGGCTGACCCGCATCGAGGCCGAGCGCGCCGGGCAGGACAGCCCGGCCGGGGTGCTGACCGCGCTCGCCGTGTCCGCCCAGACCGTGGCCGTGAGGCTCGCCGCGCAGACCGCGTTGTACCGGCAGGCCGACCCGGAGCGGATCGGCTCCGCCGCCGGACTGCTGCACACCTTCATGCGCCTCGGCGCGCTGGGCGCCTCCGCCGCCACCGCGGCGTTCTACCCGCACCGCGCCGACACGGGCGGGCTGCACGGCCTGGCCCTGTTCATGCTCGCCGGCTCGGCACTGCTGCTGGCGATCACCCTGCCGGACCGCTCCCTGGCCCGGCTCACCCCCCAACCCAGTCAAGCCCCCCGAAAGGCCTGATCCACCCCATGTCTCTGAGCACGCTCGACCCGCGCACCGCCCTTGTCGTCATCGACCTCCAGCAGGGCATCGTGGCCATGCCCACCCAGCCGCACACCGGCCCCGAGGTGGTGGCCCGCACGGTGGAGCTCGCCGACGCCTTCCGCGACCGGGACCTGCCCGTGGTCCTGGTCCGGGTCTCCTTCGCCGCCGACTTCGCCGACGCCGTCCCGGGCCGCACCGAGCGCCAGGCGCGCGGCCTCGCGTTCCCGGAGGGCTGGGACGTCGTCGTCGACGAGCTCGCCGGCCGCGACGGCGACATCCACGTCACCAAGCACAACTGGAGCGCCTTCCACGGCACCGGCCTGGACGTCCAGCTGCGCCGCCGGGGCGTCACCCAGATCGTGCTGGCCGGCATCGCCACCAGCATCGGCGTGGAGTCCACCGCCCGCGACGCCTACGCGCACGGCTACCACGTGACGCTCGCCACGGACGCCATGGCCGACGCCGACGCCGACGCGCACCACAACAGCGTCGAGCGGATCTTCCCGCGGCTCGGCGAATCCGGCAGCACGGCCGAGGTCCTGGAGCTGCTCGCCGAGACCCACGGCTGAGACCGCTCCGGAACAGTCCTTTTGACGCACGGATGACGCTTCACAACCCGGTCTTACCCAGAGGCGGGACCATCCCCTGGACAGGGCCGGGTTAGCATTCGGCCACAAGTAGGTGCCGTCCAGGCAAATGGGCGGCTTTATCCAGGGGGCTAGGAAACCGGATGCCGGTCAAAGTCAGTGTTGTCGTCCCTGTGTACAACCCGGGGCCCTATATCGAGGACTGCATCGCCTCGTTGTTGCGGCAGTCACTGCCGCGTGACGAGTACGAAGTGATCTTCGTGGACGACGGGTCCAGCGACGAGACACCGGCCCGGCTCGACGCCGTCGCGGCCGAGCACCCGCACGTGCACGTCATCCACCAGGAGCCGTCCGGCTGGTCCGGCAAGCCCCGCAACGTGGGCATCGCCGCGTCCAAGGGCGAGTTCGTGATGTTCGTCGACAACGACGACTTCCTGGGCGACGAGGCCCTGGAGCGGATGTACGACTACGGCGTCGAGAACGAGGCCGACCTGGTCATCGGCAAGATGGCGGGCAAGGGCCGCCCGGTGCCGGTGGAGCTGTTCCGCCGCAACCACCCGCGGGCCACCGTCGAGAACGCCCCGCTGATGGACAGTCTGACCCCGCACAAGATGCTGCGCCGGTCCTTCCTGGACCGTATCGGGCTGCGCTTCCCCGAGGGCCGCAGGCGGCTGGAGGACCACGTCTTCGTCGCCGAGGCGTACCTGCGCGCGTCGAACATCTCCGTGCTCGGCGACTATGTCTGCTACTACCACCTCAAGCGGGACGACGCCTCCAACGCCGGCTTCCAGCGCTTCGACCCGGTCGGCTACTTCGCGAACCTCCGTGAGGCCCTCGACGTCGTCGAGCGCTACACCGAGCCCGGCCACCGGCGCGACCTGATGTTCCGCCGCTGGCTGCGCAGCGAGATGGGCGAGCGGCTGCGCGGCAACCGGTTCCTGAAGCTGCCGGACGACTACCGCAGGGAGCTCTTCGACGAGATCCACAAGGTGATCGCCGAGCGCATGGGCCCCTCTGTGTTCGCCCTCCTCGAGCCTGCCCACCGGGTGGTCACCGAGCTGGCCGGCGCCGGCCGCTACGAGGACGTGCTCGCCGTCGCCGAGTGGGAGGCGGCCATCGCCCCCTCGACGGCCGCGCAGAGCGTCACCTGGGACGGCGACGCCCTGAAGATCGAGTTCAGCGCCGAGTACGCCGCCGACGGTGCGCCCAAGACCTACCCGGCCGACACCTCGGGCGCCGAGCCCGAGGGCCCGGCCGCCACGGCCGCGGACGCGATCGCACGGCTGGAGCGCGGCACCGCCGCCCGCTTCGCGAGGGCCAGGGTCGACCTGATGATGCGCGAGCGCGAGACGCACGCCCAGTTCTTCCAGCCGATCGAGATCACCCGCGAGACCCTCCCCGTCGAGGGCGAGCCGGACCGCGTCCGCCTGGTCGTCAAGGCCACCGCCACCGTGGACCCGGCCACCGCCGCCAGCGGTACTCCGCTGCCGCCCGGGCTGTGGGACGCGTTCGTGCGCCTGACGATCGGCGGCTGGACGCGCGAGCACCGGCTGTTCCCGGTGTCCCGGGAGCCGCTCCCCGCGCTGCCCGTCCCGGGCGTCGTCGGCGGCCACCGGGTGCTGCCGTACTGGACGGTCAAGAACAACTTCGCCCTGGACGTCGACCAGGCGGGCAAGCGGCTCGGCTTCGGCGAGTTCCGGCCCGAGGACTTCACCGTGGCCGGCGACCGGCTGCGCGCCGTGCTGCCGTTCCACGTCACCGGCGACGTGAAGGCGGCGGTCCGGCTGACCGGTCCGAAGCCCGCCGCCGAGGTGCTGGAGGTGCCGGCCACGCTGTCGCCCGCCGAGGGCGGCCACGCCGTGCTGGACGCCCCGCTGCCGGTGCGGTCGCTGCAGCAGGGCAGTTGGCGGATCGCCCTGTGCCTGGTCGCGGACGCCGCCGAGCCGCGCTTCTTCACGCTGCCGCTCGTCGTCCGCAACTCCCCCGAGGGCCTGAAGGTCGCCAAGCCGGCCGCGAAGAAACCCAAGGCCGCCGCCGCGCCCCGGCCGAAGCCCCGGCCGGGCGTCGCCCGCCGCCTCGCCCGCAAGCTCCCGCTGCCGGTGCGGCGCGCGCTGGTCAGGGCTCTGGGCAGGGGCCGGAAGCCCGCACGACAGGAAGGCAAGTAAGAACCGTGCGACCGCTGAGCATCGAAGGCGCCTGGGTCCAGGAACCCAAGGTCTTCCCCGACGACCGGGGCAGCTTCCACGAGTGGTTCAGGGCCGGGGAGTTCCGCGAGGCCCTCGGCTACGACCTCGACCTCGCGCAGGCCAACTGCTCGGTCTCCCGGCGTGGTGTGCTGCGTGGCATCCACTTCGCCGACGTGCCGCCGAGCCAGTCCAAGTACGTCAAGTGCGTGCGCGGGGCCGTGCTGGACGTGATCGTGGACATCCGGGTCGGCTCCCCCGCCTTCGGCCGCTGGGAGGCGGTCCGGCTGGACGACGAGAACCGGCACGCCGTGTTCCTGTCGGAGGGCCTCGGCCACGCGTTCATGGCGCTGACCGACGACGCGACCGTGGTGTACCTGTGCTCGGCCGGGTACGCGCCCGGCCGTGAGCACGGGATCAACCCGCTCGACGCCGCCCTGGGCATCGAGTGGCCCGAGGGCCTGGAGCCGGTGCTGTCGGAGAAGGACGCCGAGGCGCCGTCGCTGGCCGAGGCGGCGGCGTCCGGGCTGCTGCCGTCGTACGCGGACTGCGTGGCCTACTACGAGCAGTTGCGCGGCTGACCGCGTGGGGGAGCCGGGCGGTGGCCCGGCTCCCCGGTGGTCGGTGCGGCGTCAGGACTTCGCGTAGCGCTGCTTCAGCGCGCTCCGCTTGTTGCTTCCCTCGGCATTCCGGCCTTTTTCGATGATCACCAGGTTGTGATAGAAGTGCACGCCGACGATATTGAGGTCCGTGTACGTCGGCTGGTAGTTCTCGGTCACGAATTCCTCGTAATTCAGCCCGTCCGTCAGCCGCTTCAGCATCCCCATACTGGTGTGCGCGGCATCGAGGTCCTCACTGCCCTGCCATTCGGGCCAGTACGACGACTGCGTGTCCTCGACGATGTAGATGCCACCGTCCTTGAGACGCGGGAAGAGCGTGGCGAAGGTCGTGAGCACATGCGGACTGCGGTGGCTTCCGTCGTCGATGATGACGTCCAGCTCACCGATCTTGTCGGCGATCGAGTTCAGGGACGACGGGTCGGACTGGTCACCGATGAACGTCGTGATGCGGTCCTCGTCGACAAATGACTTGTCCTGGATGTCCATTCCGAAAATCTGCGCCTTCGGGAAGAACTGCTTCCACATCCGCAGGGAAGCGCCGCCCTGACCTGGCCTGTTGTAGCCGCCGATGCCGATTTCCAGCAGGTTGAAGGACTCGCCCCTCAGGTGTTCGAGGTGGCGCTGGTAGTGCTGGGTGTAGCGGTGTATTCCCCACTTGTCCGTCTTGAAGTGCTGGGCGAGTTTGTTGAGATCGCCGGAGATCGCGTCCAGCCCTGTCGGCTTGGCCGGCTGGGCCGGCCGGGCGGACAGCCGCCGCTTCAGTCGTCGCAGGACCCGCACATTCTTCTCACCCAGTACGGACTTCACGGTCGCTCGCATCGACATCGCGGGACAAATCCTTTCCACACCCGACCCACAAGACATTCAAAGCATCATCGTAGTGACGTGGGGCACTCCACAAGGGGCGAACACGACGGCTCGTGAAAAAGACCGGCGGGCTCCGGTATTTCCATACGCCGCAGGGCGGCCGACATGCTCGGTGAGCCGTCGGCCGCCCTGCGGCGCGTTGCTGCGAGGTGCCTTATGCGGACATCTCCTTGCGGATGAGCGGCAGCCCCTCCGCGAGGGCCTGCCGCCAGTCCCGCAGCGGTTCCAGACCGGCCTCGGCCCACCGGTCGTGCCCGAGGGCGCTGTAGGCGGGGCGGGGTGCCGGGCGGACGAACGCCGCGCTGGTGGTGGGGCGCACCCGCTCGGGGTCGGCGCCGAGCAGGCGGAACACCTCCCGGGCCAGCTCGCACCAGGTGGCCGCACCGGAATTGGTGCCGTGGAAGACGCCGTGCGCGCGCCCGTCCCGGCCGAGGCGGGGGCCGAGGTCGGCGATCCGGGCGGCCAGGTCGGCGCTCCAGGTGGGCTGGCCGCGCTGGTCGTCGACGACGTCGAGGGTGTCCCGGCGGGACTCCAGCTCGATCATCGTGCGCACGAAGTTCTTCCCGTGCGTGCCGTACAGCCACGCCGTGCGGACCACCGCGCTCGCGCCCGGCAGCTCCGCCAGGACGGCCCGCTCGCCCGCGAGCTTGGTCCGTCCGTAGGCGGTGCGCGGGGCCGTCGGGTGGTCCTCGGGGTACGGGCTGGTACGGGCCTCGCCGTCGAAGACGTAGTCCGTCGAGACGTGGACGAGGCGGGCGCCGTGCCGGGCGGCGGCACGGGCCAGCAGCCGCGGACCCTCGCCGTTGATCAGCAGGGCCCGCTCCTCGTCGGTCTCGGCGTCGTCGACGGCCGTGTACGCGGCGCAGTTCACCACCAGGTCCGGCCGGTGCCCGGCGAGTGCCGAGGCCACCGAGTCGGCGCTGGTGATGTCGAGATCGGCGCGGCCGAGGGCCACCACCGCTTCACCCCGGCGGGCGAGTTCCTCGGTCACGTCGTGGCCGAGCATGCCGCCCGCTCCGGCGACGAGCCACTTCATCAGCGCTTCTCCTGCTCCTTGCGGGACTCCAGGGCGGCGCGCTCCTTGAGCGGCTCCCACCAGTCCCGGTTGTCGCGGTACCAGGCGACGGTGTCGGCGAGGCCGGAGGTGAAGTCGTGCTTGGGGGTGTAGCCCAGCTCGTCGTGGATCTTGCTCCAGTCGACGGAGTAGCGCTGGTCGTGGCCCTTGCGGTCGGCGACGCGGTCGACGCGGTCCCAGTCGGCGCCGCAGGCTTCCAGGAGCAGCCCGGTGAGCTCCTTGTTGCTGAGCTCGGTGCCGCCGCCGATGTTGTAGACCTCACCGGCCCGGCCGCCGGTGCGGACCAGGTCGATGCCCTGGCAGTGGTCCTCGACGTGCAGCCAGTCGCGGACGTTGCTGCCGTCGCCGTAGAGCGGGACGTTCTTGCCGTCGAGGAGGTTGCTCACGAAGAGCGGGATGACCTTCTCGGGGAACTGGTGCGGCCCGTAGTTGTTGGAGCAGCGGGTGACGCGGACGTCCAGGCCGTGGGTGCGGTGGAAGGCCAGCGCGAGCAGGTCCGAGGAGGCCTTGGAGGCGGAGTACGGCGAGTTCGGCTGGAGCGGGTGGCTCTCGGGCCAGGAGCCGGTCTCGATGGAGCCGTACACCTCGTCGGTGGAGACGTGCACGAAGGGGCCGACGCCGTGCCGCAGGGCCGCGTCGAGGAGGGTCTGGGTGCCGACCACGTTGGTGCGGACGAACGCGCCGGCGCCGTCGATGGAGCGGTCGACGTGCGACTCGGCCGCGAAGTGCACGACCTGGTCGGCCTCGGCCATGAGCTTGTCGACCAGCTCGGCGTCGCAGATGTCGCCCTGCACGAAGGTCAGCCGGGGGTGCGACGCGGGCAGGTTCGTCAGCGTGCCCGCGTAGGTGAGCTTGTCCAGCACGGTGATGTGCGGCGCGTCGGGCGTGTCGGCGGCGAGCAGGCCGCGGACGTACGTGGAGCCGATGAAGCCGGCGGCGCCGGTGACGAGGAGATTCATGAACGGATCTGCACCTTGCTGTGGTCTCCGAGAACGAGGCGGTGGGCGCTGGGGGTGCCGGTTGCCGGAGTCACCTCGACATGCCGGCCGATCAGCGAGGACTCGATCCTGCCCACCCCGTCGATGGAGGAGTCCCGCAGCACTATGGAGAACTCCAGCTCACTGTGGGTGATCCGGCAGTTCTCGGCGATCGACGTGAAGGGACCCACGTAGGAGTCGCCGACGACGGTTCCGGCGCCGATCACGGCCGGGCCGACGATCCGGGAGTTGGTGACGCGCGCACCGGCCTCGACGACCACGCGGCCGACGATCTGGCTGGCCTCGTCGACCTCGCCGTCGATGCGCGGCTCCTGGGCCTCCAGGACGGTCCGGTTGACCTCCAGCATGTCGACGACGTTGCCGGTGTCCTTCCAGTAGCCCTTGATCACCGTGGAGCGCACGTCGGCGCGCTGGTCGATGAGGTGCTGGATGGCGTGGGTGATCTCCAGCTCGCCGCGCCAGGACGGCTTGATGGCGCGTACGGCGTCGTGGATGGCGGGCGTGAACAGGTAGACGCCGACCAGGGCCAGGTCGCTCTTGGGCTCCTGCGGCTTCTCCTCCAGGCCGACCACCTGGCCGTCGGCGTCGAGCTCGGCGACACCGAAGGCCCGCGGGTTGGGCACGTGGGTGAGGAGGATCTGGGCGTCGGGGCGGGTCTCGCGGAACTCGTCGACCAGTCCGCTGATGCCGCCGACGATGAAGTTGTCGCCGAGGTACATGACGAAGTCGTCGTCGCCGAGGAACTCGCGTGCGATCAGCACGGCGTGCGCCAGGCCCAGCGGGCGCTCCTGGGGGATGTAGGTGACGTCCAGGCCGAACTTCGACCCGTCGCCGACCGCCTCCTCGATCTCGGCGGCGGTGTCGCCGACGATCATCCCGACCTCGGTGACGCCCGCGGCGGCAAGGGATTCGAGCCCGTAGAACAGCACGGGTTTGTTCGCCACCGGTACGAGTTGTTTCGCCGATGTGTGGGTGATCGGCCGCAGCCGGGTTCCGGCACCGCCGGAGAGCACCAAAGCCTTCATTCGCTACACCTTATAGGTGAACATCCGATTGAGACGTTCTTCTGTTTTCCTGATGGGTTACGACAGTATGGCCCTGGTGCGGATGCCACGTGACCGCGAGGTGCCCGCGAGCGGCATCCAGCCCGGTTTGTCCCGTGGTTCAGGAACCCTCCGGCCGAGCCGCCGCGCGTTCCACCGCCGCCTCGACCTCGGCCCTCGACCGGCCCTCGTCGCGGGCGTAGTCGTTCACCGCGGTCAGTTCGTCGCGGGCCAGGTCGCGCCAGGCGCGCAGGGCGGTCTCGTAGGTCGCCGACTGGGCGCCGCCCGGCTGCTGCCGGGCCGGTGGCCCGTAGGCGTCCCGCAGTTCCAGGACCTTGTCGTGGGCCGCGTCGGCCGCGCGGTGCTTCGCCACGAGTTCTTCGAAGGTGTGTGCCACGTCAAGGACACTAAGGAGGGTCGGCCCGCGCCGCCTGTCGAGAGCGGGCCCGACGGGGTTCAGTCCTCCAGGACGAGATCCGCCCACACCTGCTTGCCGCCGCTGGCCGGCACGGTCCCCCAGGCCGCCGACATGGCCTCCACCAGGAGGATGCCGCGCCCGCCTGTGGCCTCCCAGCCGATGTTGGTGGGCTTCACCGGACTGCGCGGAGAGGCGTCGGCCACGGCGATCCGCAGCCGGTGGTCGACCAGGGTCAGGTCGAGCCGGACCGGTCCGTCGGTGTGGATGAGCGCGTTGGTGACGAGTTCGGAGACCACCAGCAGGGCGGCGTCCATCGCATCGTCGGTGATGCCCCAGGAGCGCAGCACACGGCGGCTGAAGCGGCGGGCGTGCCGGGCGGCCTCCGGGACCCGCCACACCGTCCAGCTCTCGCGCAGCGGGCGGACGGCCATGCCGTCGTAGCGCATCACCAGCAGGGCGACGTCGTCTGCGCGGTGCGCGTTGCCGAGCAGGGCGTCGGCGGCCAGGCCCAGGTGGGCGGGGTCGGCGGCGGCGAGGTCGCGGGCGAAGCGCTCCATGCCGTCGTCGATGTCGGCGTCGGGCGACTCGACCATGCCGTCGGTGGTGAGCGCGAGCAGGCTGCCGGGGCTCAGGCTGAGCTGGGTCATCGGGAACTCGGTCTGGTCGAGCACGCCGAGCGGGGGGCCGCCCTCGGTCTCGGTGATCCGCGTGGTGCCGTCCGGGTCGCGCAGGACGGGCGGCAGGTGTCCGGCGCGCACACACCAGGCGGTGCCGTCCTCCATGTCGACGTCGACGTAGCAGCAGGTGGCGAAGAGGTCGCTCTCCATGTCCAGGAGGAGCCGGTTGGCGTGCGAGACGACGACGTCGGGGGTGTGGCCCTCGGCGGCGTAGGCGCGCAGGGCGGTGCGCATCTGGCCCATGAGGGCGGCGGCGCTCGCGTTGTGGCCCTGGACGTCGCCGATGACGAGGGCGACGTGGTTGTCGGACAGCGGGATCACGTCGTACCAGTCGCCGCCGACCTCCAGGCCCACGGTGGTGGGCAGGTAGCGGGCGACGGCCTCGCCGCCGGGCAGACCGGGCAGCCGGCGCGGCAGCAGGGCGCGCTGGAGCATCCCGACGAGTTCGTGCTCGGCGTCGAAGGAGTGGGCCCGCATCAGGGCCTCGCCGGCGAGGCCGGCGGAGGCGGTGAGCAGGGCGCGTTCGTCGGGGCCGAAGTCGTGCGGACTGTCCCAGCCGATCAGGCAGGCGCCGGCCATCCGGCCGGCGGCGGGCAGCGGAAGGATGGCGAGGCCGCCGGGGCCGACCTCGGCGAGCGCGGGTTCCAGGGCGGCCGCCGCGGGCCAGATCTGGGCCCGGCCCTCGCGCAGGGCGGTGGCGAGGGTGGGCATGGCGCGCACGGGTGCGTCGGGCCATTCGGTGCGCCACTCGCTGCGCCAGAGTTCGGGCCAGCACTCGGCTTCGGGCGGGTCGAGGACGATGACGACCAGGCGGTCGTTCTCCAGTTCGGCCAAGGCGATCCGGTCCGCCTTGAGCGGCGCGCGCAGGGCGGTGACGACGGCCTGGCTGACGTCCTTGACGGTGCCGGCGGTGGCCAGGGCGGCGGCCAGCTGCTGCACGCGGGTCACATCGGTGACGTCCGAGCGGAGTGTGGAGGCGTCGGCGACGGTGCCGGCCAGGCGGGCCGGGCGCCCCTCGCCGCCGGGGACCAGCCGGCCGCGCAGCCGCAGCCACTTGGGCGGGCCGGAGGGCTGCAGGATCCGGAACTCCAGCTCGCGGTCGCCGATGGACATGTGGTCGGCCTCGACGACGGACATCAGGGCGGGCAGGTCCTCGGGCACGGTACGGCCCAGCAGCGTCTCGACCTTGCCGTCGAACTCGTCCCGGCCCATCCGGAAGAGGTCGAGGATGCCGTCGCCGACGGCGATCCGGCCGGTGTCCATGGCGAGGCTGAAGGCGTCGGCGGGCAGTTCGCCGGTGTCCGTGGCCGTGGGGAGCGGGGCGGGCAGGGCGATCGCGTCGGCGACCAGCTCCAGGCAGGCGCGGTCCTCGGGGCCGAATCCGTCGTCCCGTTCGCCGACGGCGACTAGGAGTCCGGCGGCGCCGGGCACCGGCAGGGCGGCGAGCCAGAACTCCTGGGACGGGGTCCGCCGCGCCTCCGGGCAGTCGGCCAGCTCGTCGGGGCCGAGCCAGACGGGCCGCCCGCTGCCGTACGCCTCGGCCACCGGCGACCGCCCGATGGCCGGGTAGGCGTCGCGCAGTCCGTACAGGGTGCGGGGCAGGCCCGCCGACTCGGCGAGACGCAGCACGGTGCCGTCGTCGCCCGGCGTGTACACCCCGGCGAAGGCCGCGCCGGCGAACACCAGTGCCTGCTCGAGAACGCGACGGAGCCGATCGGGTGCGCCGGAATCGCCAGTGAGCGTTTCGAGGGCGATTTCGGCGCGATCAGTTCTCGTTCCGCGTACCGCAGCGCCCTCACTGACCACGCCGCCATTACAGCGCTTATGAGGCGTCTGCGCAGCCCCTGTGACTGTTCCGTGGAGAGCGGGGTGGGCGAGTGCGCCCGAAACGCACCGAACATGTCCTGCCCCCGAGCACTCCGCACGGCGGTCTCGCGCCGGACACGACTGTCCGCGACCGGGCCGCGTCCGGTACTGCCGGTGCCCCGGGGGCGCCGCGCGCCGCGCCGCCGCGAACGGCGGCTCCCCCGGGCCGGGCCGCTCCACGGCGCGGTGCCGCCGTCAGGGGGACACGCACCCGGCGCCCGTACGCCTGCCGCGCGCTTCGGCCGTGCGGGACTGGGCCGGGGCGAACGGGGTACCCGGAGATGGCCCGGTCCGTGTGTCCCCGCTGCTCTCGCCGTGCGCCGGTCGCCGCCACGAGGGAGCCTTGATCCCGAGGACGCGACGGCGGCCGGACGAGGAGGTGGTCGGGCGTGTCCGACGGGATGGGGGCACCTCCAGCGGGTGCGGAGCCGGGCGTCGAGGCCCCGGCGGCCGACGGCACCCGACCCGGCACGCCGCTGTTGTCGCTGGCGCTGGCCTCGATGATGGAGGAGGTCCAGGCGCACTCCGGCGGGGTCTATCTGCTGGCGACCGACGAGCCGGTCCTGGAGATGGCGGTGACGGCGGGTCTGCCCCGGGCGTTCGTGGCGCCCTGGGAGCGGGTCGGGCTGAGCTCGCCGATCCCGGTCGCGGAGGCGGTGCGCGAGCGGCGGCTGGTGTGGGTGGGCGGCGAGGAGGACATGGCGCGCCGGTACCCGCGCATCGCGGTGGTGCTGCCGTACGCGTTCGCGCTGGCCGCGCTGCCCGTGGCGACGGCGGACACGGTGTACGGGGCGGTGTACGTGACCTGGCCCGGTGCCCATCCGACGGTGCTGTCCGACCGGGAGCGGGAGTCGCTGACGGCGGCGTGCGGCCGGCTGGCGGTGCGGCTGGAGCGGGCCGCCCGGGAGAACCGTGCACCGCGCAGCGAGCCGGATCTGCTGGCGGCGCCGTCGTCGGGGGTGGCGGCCACACTGGGCACGGTGGAGGCGGCACGGATGGTGGCGCGGCTGCCGTACGGGCTGGCCTCGCTCGATCTGCACGGGCGGGTCGCCTTCGCCAACACGGCGGCGGCCGAGCTGCTCGGCGTGCACGTCGACGATCTGCTCGGCACCCAGCCGTGGGTCTCGGTGCCGTGGCTGAACGACCCGATGTACGAGGACCGTTACCGGGCGGCGCTGATCAGCCAGCATGTGACGTCGTTCGTGGCGCTGAGGCCGCCGGGCGACTGGCTGTCGTTCCGGATGTATCCGAGCACGACCGGGCTGACCACCCGGATCAGCCGGGCGCGGGCGGTCGCCGAGATGGTGGGCGCGGCGCCGCGCGCGGATGCGACGCCGTCCCCGCGGCTGGTCACCATCTCCCAGGTGCTGAGCCTGACCGCGGCGCTGACCGAGGCCGTCGGGGTGCAGGACGTGGTGCAGCTGGTGGCGGACGAGGTCGCCCCGGCCGTCGGCAGCCAGGCCCTGGTGGTCCTCGCGTCACGGGGCGGACGGCTGCACGTGCTGGGGCAGCGCGGGTACGAGGATCCACGGATCGTGGATCGCTTCGACGGCCTTCCACTGGCCGAGCGGACGCCCGGCACCCATGTCCTGAACACCGGCGTACCGGCGTTCTTCGAGTCGAAGCAGCAACTGGAGCGCCTGTATCCGGACCGGAACGAGACCCCGGACGGGTTCGCGGCCTGGGCGTATCTGCCGCTGATCGCGTCGGGCCGGCCGGTGGGCACCTGTGTCCTCGCCTACGCCGAGCCGCACGCCTTCCCCGCCGACGAGCGGGCCGTGCTCACCAGTCTCGGCGGGCTGATCGCACAGGCCCTGGAACGGGCCCTGCTCTACGACGCGAAGAACCAGCTGGCGCACGGTCTGCAGGCGGCCCTGCTGCCGCACTCGCTGGCCCCGCCGTCCGGCATCGAGGCGGCGGCCCGCTATCTGCCGGCGATGCACGGCATGGAGATCGGCGGCGACTTCTACGACCTGGTACCCACCCGGCCGCTGGCGGCGGCGGTGATCGGGGACGTGCAGGGGCACAACGTGACGGCGGCCGGGCTGATGGGCCAGATCCGTACCGGAGTACGGGCCTTCACGAGTGTCGGGCAGACGCCGGCGGAGGTGATGGGCAGCACCAACCGGCTGCTGATCGACTCCGGCGCCGATCTGTTCGCGAGCTGTCTGTACCTGCGGCTGGATCCGGAGCGGGGGCGCGCGGTGATGGCCCGGGCGGGGCATCCGCCGCCGCTGCTGAGACGTCCGGACGGGCGGGTACGGGTCCTCGACCTGGCCGGGGGTCCGTTGCTGGGCATCGACGCGGAGGCGACGTACCCGACGACCGAGGTGTCGCTCGCGCCGGGCTCGGTGCTCGCCCTCTACACCGACGGGCTGGTCGAGTCCCCCGGTGTGGACATCGAGGACGCCTTGGTCGACCTGGGGGAACTGCTCTCGGAGAGCGGCGACCAGCCGCTGGACAAGCTCGCCGACACGCTCGTGCGGCACAGTGCGGCGGCGCAGGAGCGTGTCGACGACGTCGCGGTGCTGTTGCTGCGGGCGGAGGCCGGCCACTGAGCCTCGCCCGGCCCTCGCCGGAAGCGATCCGGTCCGGCCCTCCCGCCGGAGGGCCGGACCGTCCACCGTCGGCCGGGAACCGCTTGGTTGGCCGTGCGATGGGTCAGTTGGACGACGTGGTGCCGTCGTCCGCGCCGGTCCCGGACTGGTCGCCCGTGCCGGTCGCGTCACCCGTGCCGGTCGCGTCGCCGGTACCGGTCTCGTCACCGGTGCCGGTGCCGCTCTGGTCGCCGGCCGTCGCGGACGGGTCGGCGGCCGTCGCGGACGGGTCGGCGGTGCCGCCGATCTGGTCACCGCCGGCCTGGTCGCCGGCGGTGGCGGACGGGTCGGCCGTGGCACCGGCGTCACCGGCGCCCGCGTCGCCGCCGAGGGTGGCGCCGGTCGCCTGCAGGGCGGTGGTCACCGGCTGGAAGAAGGTCTCGCCGCCGGAAGTGCAGTCGCCGCTGCCGCCGGAGGTCATGCCGACCGCTCCGCCGTCCTGGGTGAACAGCGAGCCGCCGCTGTCGCCGGCCTCGGCGCAGACGTTGGTCTGGATGAGGCCGGTGACGGTGTCGACACCGTTGGGGTCGGTCTCGCTCTGGAAGTTGACGGTGGCGTCGAGGCCGGTGACCTGGCCGTCGTGCAGCCCGGTGGTGGAGCCCATCCGGAACACGGTCTCGCCGACGGTGGCGTCGACGGCCTGGTTGATGGCGACGGTCTGGCCGTTGCCTATGTTGACGTCACTGGTCGTCTGGGTGGTGGCGTCGTTGTACTTGACGAGCGAGAAGTCGCCGTTGCCGGGGAACTGGGCCTGGTCCACGGTGGCGATCGGCTGACCGGTCTCGGAGTCGGACCAGTCCTTGGCGGCGACCCCGCAGTGACCGGCCGTCAGGAAGGCGGGGGTGCCGTCCGAGGCGGTGACGTTGAAGCCGAGGGAGCAGCGGACGGTGCCGTCCTGCACCTGGGAGAAGATCGCGTCGCCGCCGGAGACGAGGGTCTTGAAGGTGCCCGACGACTTCTTGAGGGTCGCCATGTTCGAGCCGAGGCCCTGGACCGTCGACTCCAGCGTGTCCCACTTGGTGCCGGTGACGGTGCTGTCGGCGCTGACCACGACCTTGTTGGTCTTCGGGTCGACGGCCCAGGCGGTGCCCGGGATGGTCGCCTTGGTCTTCAGCGTCTGGGCGACGGCCGCCAGTTCGGAGGTGCTGTTCTGCACCTCGCGGACGACCGCGCCGGCCTTCTCCGCCTGGACGATCACGTTGTTGTCGCCGTTGACGACGTTGACGACGAGCTGCTGCTTGGCGCTGTCGTAATAAGACCCGGCGAAGGCCTGCCCGAGCAGCTGCTGGAGCTGCGCGGCGAGGTCCGAGGCGCCCGTCGCCTTCAGGGTCTTGGGGGCTGCGGTGGCGCCGGAGGCGTTGTCCTGAGACGCGTTGGCCATCGGCAGCAGAAACGCCGCAGCTCCGAGCGCCGCGACACCGCCCACCGCGATAGCGGCCTTGCGCTTCGGAATTCGCTTGTGACTCAAACTTCTCGACCTCCAAGGGACGGAGTGCCTGCCGTTGCGGGGCAGTCGTTCGTGAGCGGCGCCTGGATGGCCATAGGTACGGGCGGGTCACGTGGTGCGTTCAATTCCGGTTCCCAACTTCCTTGACCCGGTGATGAATCGGCCATGGCGCACCCGTGGTCGAAC
This sequence comes from Streptomyces sp. NPDC058457, assembly GCF_042720695.1. Lineage (NCBI taxonomy): Bacteria > Bacillati > Actinomycetota > Actinomycetes > Kitasatosporales > Streptomycetaceae > Streptomyces > Streptomyces sp. NPDC058457. Next base: position 119,972 of record NZ_JBHXLU010000021.1, read on the forward strand.
AGGTCTGCGTGCCGGGCCGCCGGCCCGGGAACAATCCCCCATATGACGATGACCACCGCCGAAGCCGACAAGATCCTTTCGGTCAACTTCGCACCCTGGGTGCTCGATCTCGGGCTGGCCGTCGAGGCGCTGGGCGAGGACCGGGCGACACTGCGTCTGCCCTGGTCGGAGCGGCTGTCCAGGGAGGGCGGCGGGCTGTCGGGGCAGGCGTTGATGGCGGCGGCCGACACGGCGACGGTGATCGCGGTCTCGGCGGCCCGGGGCGGCTTCGTGCCGATGACGACGGTGCAGCAGTCGACCTCGTTCCAGCGCGCGGTGACCGGTTCGGATGTCCTGATCGAAGCGGTGCTGACCAGACTGGGCCGCCGGATGGCGTTCGCCGACATCACGATGCGCGATCAGAGGTCGGGCGCGCTCGCGGCCCGGGCAAGCACGGTCTACGCACTTCTGGGCTGACCCGAACGACACGGTCAGCAACCGGTCATTGACGGTCTGTTGCGATCACGGACCGGAATCCTTGCTTCAGGGAATCTGCACATCCCATACCCAAGCAAGTCACGGGGAGCGGCGGATCTGCACAACCGCGCGCCCCCTGCCGTGCCCTTGGCCCGGAGTGCCGGATTCGCCGCGGGGAGGGCAAGCCGTGCGGCAGGGGCGAAGTCGTGCGGCTTGTGAAGGAGTCGCCGACAAGCGGTGCGCACGCCTGCACGGATGAGCCCTACTGCGGCCCAAGTTCCCAGGTGAGGCGCCTGGTTGATTGGAAGCGCGGACCGTGGGCGTGCTTTGATCCATCGCACCGCAGGGGCCGCCGAGGCTCCCGGAAACGGGCGTCCGGCGCCCGCGGTCACGGCCGTCCGCTCGTCCCCCAAGGGCCGTTGTTCGTCCCCGAAGGGCGTCGGGGGGCCGCTCCCCCCTTGTGAATATCCATATGAAGGGAAGTTCCATCATGAACTCCACCCCCCAGGTCGAGACCGTCGAGATCTCCGACGCCGAGCTCGACAACGTCTCCGGCGGCCTGTCCCTGAACGCCCTCGGCACCGTCACCGGCCTGGTGGACGGCGTCGCCCCGGTTTCCGGCCTGGTCAACACGGTCGTCGGCACCGTCGAGGGTGTCACCGGCCTGAACACCCAGCCGGTCACCAACCTGGTCGCCGGTCTCTGACCGCACCTCGTTGCCGCTGAGTCCCGGAGCCGGATCCCGGCCCCGGGGCTCTCGGGTGTTCCGAAACATCCCCTTGTTCTGAAGCACCCTCTTCACCAGTGCCTCTCCCCTAGGTGAGGGAAGTTCCGTGCAGTTCCGCCAACAGGCCCTCGCCAAGCTCCAGTCACCGGAGGAGCTCGATCTCCCGGTGCGTTTCGCCCGTCCGCAGGGCTGGCTCGCGCTGTCCGTCTCGGTCGTCGTGATGGCGGCGGCCTCGGTGTGGGCGGTGACCGGTTCGGTCGCTTCCACGGTGAGCGCGCAGGCCATCCTCACCCACGGGCAGGGCAGCTACATCCTGCAGAGCCCGGTCGCCGGGCAGGTCACGGCGGTCCTCGCCGAGCAGGGCGAACGGCTGCCGGCCGACGCCCCCGTGCTCAAGGTCCGCACCAGTCAGGGCGACTCGGTCGTGCGCACGGTCGCCGCGGGCCGGATCAGCGCGCTCGCCGCGACCATCGGCCAGATCATCCAGACCGGCGCGAACGTCGCCGCCGTGGAGAAGGTCGCCCACACCTCGGACCCGCTGTACGCGACGGTCTACGTCCCCGCCGAGAACGCCTCCTCCATACCGGCGAACGCCCGGGTCGACCTGACCGTGTCGTCGGTGTCCACGCAGGAGTACGGCGTGCTGCGCGGCCATGTGAAGTCGGTGGACCGCTCCGCCCAGTCGGCCCAGTCGATCGCCGCGTTCCTCGGGGACAGCCAGCTGGGCGAGCAGTTCACCAAGAAGGGCCGTCCGGTGGCCGTACTGGTCCGGCTGGACACGTCGAGGAGGACGAAGAGCGGCTACAAGTGGTCCTCGGCCGACGGGCCGCCGTTCCGGCTCGACTCCATGACCCTGGCCTCGGGTTCGATCCGGCTGGCCGACCAGCGTCCCGTCGATTGGCTGCTCCCGTGACCACCGCCCAGGAGACCCGCGGCCGCCGGCGCGCCGCCCCGCCCAAGCGACCGGTCCCCAAGGGCCGCGGCCGGACGGTCCGTACGCCCACCGTGCTCCAGATGGAGGCCGTCGAGTGCGGCGCCGCCTCCCTCTCCATGGTCCTCGGCCACTACGGCCGGCACGTCCCGCTGGAGGAGCTGCGCATCGCCTGCGGTGTCTCCCGCGACGGCTCGCGCGCCAGCAACCTGCTGAAGGCGGCCCGCAGTTACGGCCTCACGGCCAAGGGCATGCAGATGGACCTGGCCGCCCTCGCCGACGTGCAGGGGCCGGCGATCCTGTTCTGGGAGTTCAACCACTACGTCGTCTACGACGGCGTGGGCCGCCGCTTCGGCCGCCGGGGCGTCTACATCAACGACCCCGCCAAGGGCCGCCGGTTCGTGCCCATGGAGGAGTTCGACGGCAGCTTCACCGGTGTCGTGCTGACCCTGGAGCCGGGCGACGGCTTCGCGAAGGGCGGCCGGCGTCCCGGCGTGCTCGGCGCGATGCCGGCCCGGCTGCGCGGCACCGCCGGCACCATGCCCGCCGCCGTCCTGGCCAGCCTGCTGCTTGTGGTCGTGGGCGCGGCGGTGCCCGCGCTCAGCCGCCAGTACATCGACCTGTTCCTCATCGGCGGCCAGACCTCGCTGCTGACCGTGCTGTTCGCCGCGATGGGCACCTGCGTCCTGCTCACCCTGGTGCTGACCTGGCTGCAGCAGGCGAACCTGCTGCACGGCCGCATCGTCTCCTCCACCCTGTCCAGCGCCCGCTTCCTGCGCCACCTGCTGCGCCTGCCGGTGACGTTCTTCGCCCAGCGCAGCCCCGCCGACCTGGTCCAGCGCCTCCAGTCCAACGACCAGGTCGCCGAGACCCTGGCCCGCGATCTCGCGGCGGCCGGCGTGGACGCGGTCGTCGTCGTCCTCTACGCGGTGCTCCTCTACACCTACGACACGCAGCTCACCTTCCTCGGCATCGGCGTGGCCCTGCTGAACATCGTGGCGATGCGGCTCGTCATACGGCTGCGCGCGACCCGGACCGCGAAGCTGCGCGCGGACACCGCCCGGCTCACCAACACCTCCTACACCGGCCTCCAGCTGATCGAGACGATGAAGGCGACCGGCGGCGAGGACGGCTACTTCCGCAGATGGGCCGGGCAGCACGCGGCCACTCTGGAGGAGCAGCAGCGGCTCGGGGTGCCGAGCGCCTGGCTGGGCGTGGTGGCCCCGACACTGGCCACCCTCAACAGCGCGCTGATCCTGTGGATCGGCGGCATGCGGGCGGTCGAGGGCGGCATCTCGGTCGGACTCCTGGTCGCCTTCCAGTCCCTGGTCACTCGCTTCACCGCCCCGCTGACCCGGCTGAACGGCGTCGCGGGCCGGATCCAGGACTTCGCGGCCGACGTGGCCCGCCTCAAGGACGTGGAGAACTTCCAGGCGGACCCGGTCTACGCCCGCCCCGGCGCCGGCGACTCCACCCGGCGGCTGCAGGGCCATGTCGAGCTGGAGAACATCACCTTCGGCTACAGCCCCCTCGACAAGCCCCTGCTCACCGGCTTCGACCTGACCGTCGGCCCCGGCCGCCAGGTCGCCCTGGTGGGCGGTTCGGGCAGCGGCAAGTCCACGGTCTCCCGGTTGATCTCGGGTCTCTACTCTCCCTGGGAGGGCGTGATCCGCATCGACGGACAGCGCCTGGAGGACATCCCGCGCGGCGCCCTCGCCGCCTCCGTCTCCTTCGTCGACCAGGACGTCTTCCTCTTCGAGGGGTCGGTGCGCGACAACGTGACGCTGTGGGACCCGTCCATCCCGGACGAGGCCGTGGTGGAGGCGCTGCGGGACGCGGCCCTGTACGACGTGGTGACGCGCCGGCCCGGCGGCATCCACAGCAGGGTCGAGCAGGACGGCCGGAACTTCTCCGGCGGCCAGCGCCAACGCCTCGAAATCGCACGGGCGTTGGTGCGCCGGCCGAGCATCCTGGTCCTCGACGAGGTGACCAGCGCCCTGGACGCCGAGACCGAGCTGACCGTGATGGACAACCTGCGCCGCCGCGGCTGCGCCTGTGTCGTCATCGCGCACCGGCTGAGCACGGTGCGCGACAGCGACGAGATCGTCGTGCTCCAGCACGGCACGATCGTGGAGCGCGGGCGGCACGACGAGCTGGTGGCACACGGCGGGACGTACGCCGCGCTGGTCAGGGAGCGATGAGATGACGACCGTGGACCAAGGCGACCTCGTACTCGGCGCGTTCGGCTCACTGGGCGCCCGGATCGACTGCACCGGCTTCAACCGACTGGACCTCGAAGGCCCGCAGACGCTGTGGCTGGTCGCGTCCGGCGCCCTGGACCTGTTCGCGGTGGACGCCGAACAGCAGGGCCACTGGCACCACCTCGGCCGTCTGGAGTCGGGCGCGCTGCTGCTCGGTCCGGTCGCGGGACCGCAGCACACCCTGGTGGCCCGCCCGTTGCGCGACTGCGTCGTGCACCGCATCGGCCTGCGCGAGCTGTACCAGACCGCCGGCACCCAGACCTGGTCCTACGACGAGTACGGCAACCCCCAGTACGTGCCGCCGACCACGAGCCCCCTGGAGTACGCCCTCGCGCTCGGCGTCGGACGCGGCCTGTCCATCCTCTTCCAGGCCCCGATGACCGCCGGCGAGCGCGCCGCGGCCCCCACCGACGACGACGTGTTCTGGATGCAGGTGCCGCCGGGCAGTGTGCAGTACGGCTCCCTGTACGGCGCGGAGGCGGCCGCCGACCTGCTGATGGACCCTGCGCTGTGGCAGAGCATGGTCGACCAGCAGTACCGGCTGCTGACCACCCTCGACCGGTGGATCGAGCAGCTGGAGCGCACCCACGAGACGCGTACGGCGGCCGGCATCAAGGCCGGTGAGGCGGTCCGCGCCCAGGCCGACCGGACCCTCCTCGCCTCCATCGGCAAGGCGGCCAAGCGCACCACGGCCGCCGACGCCGACGCCTCCTACGCGGCCTGCAGACTGGTCGCCGAGGCCGCTGGCATCACCCTCGCGGAGCCCGCGCAGAGCGGCACCGAGAGCGACCGGATCGACCCGGTCGAGCGGGTGGCGCTGGCCTCCCGGGTGCGGACCCGGGCGGTACGGCTCGACGGCCGCTGGTGGCGCGACAACGTGGGCCCGCTGGTCGGGCACCGCGCCCTGTCCGGCGCCCCGGTCGCGCTGCTGTGGCGGCGCGGCGGCTATGTGGCCGTCCATCCGGCGACCGGCCGCGAGACGCCGATCGAGAAGGCGAACGCGGCGGAGTTCGAGCCGCGCGCGGTGATGTTCTACCGGCCGCTGCCCGACAAGGCGCTCAGCCCGCTCGGCCTGCTCCGGTTCAGCATGCGCGGCACCCGCGGCGACCTCGGCGGTCTGCTCCTCGCCGGGCTGGTGACCGTGGCGATCGGCTCGCTTGTACCGATCGCGACCGGCAAGGTGCTGGGCGACTACGTGCCGAAGGCCCAGACGAACCTGATCGTGCAGGTCTGCCTGGCGGTGATGATCAGCGCGGTGGTGTCGGCCGCGTTCACGCTCCTGGAGAACCTCACGATCCTCCGCCTCGAAGGCCGTATCGAGGCGACCCTCCAACCGGCCGTCTGGGACCGGCTGCTGAGGCTGCCGACGAAGTTCTTCACCCAGCGCTCGACCGGTGAGCTGGCCAGCGCGGCGATGGGCGTCAGCGCGATCCGCCGGGTGCTGGCGGGGGTCGGCCCGGTGGTCGCGCAGTCGGTGACCGTCGGGGCGATGAACCTGGGCCTGCTGTTCTGGTACAGCGTGCCGATGGCGCTGGCGGCCCTGGGCATGCTCGTCGTCATCGCCGCCCTGTTCCTGGGGCTCGGGCTGTGGCAGGTGCGCTGGCAGCGCAAGCTCGTGGTACTCGGCAACAAGCTGAACAACCAGGCCTTCCAGACCCTGCGGGGCCTGCCCAAGCTACGGGTGGCGGCGGCCGAGAACTACGCGTACGCGGCCTGGGCGGGCGAGTTCGCGCGCAGCCGGGAGCTCCAGCAGAAGGTGGGCCGGATCAAGAACCTCACCAGCGTGCTGGGTTCGGTCTACCTCCCGGTCTGCACCCTCCTGATGTTCATGCTCCTCGCGGGCCCGGCGCGGGGCGCCATGGACGCGGCGGCCTTCCTGACCTTCAACACCTCGGTGACGATGCTGCTCACCGCGGTCACGTCCCTGACCGGTTCCTTCGTGTCGGCGGTGGCCGCGCTCCCCCTGTTCGAGGAGATCAAGCCGGTCCTGGAGGCCGCCCCGGAGGTCCGCACCGCCAGCACCCGCCCCGGCCCGCTGTCCGGCGCCGTCGAGGCCCGCCGCCTCTCCTTCCGGTACACCGACGACGGTCCGCTGGTCCTGGACGACGTCTCGTTCGACATCCGCCCGGGCGAGTTCGTGGCGGTCGTCGGCCCCAGCGGCTGCGGCAAGTCGACGCTGCTGCGGCTGCTGATCGGCTTCGACAAGCCGGTCTCGGGGAGCGTGCTCTACGACGGCCAGGACCTGGGCGCCCTCGACCAGTCCGCGGTCCGCCGCCAGTGCGGGGTGGTGCTGCAGCACGCGCAGCCGTTCACCGGCTCGATCCTGGACGTCATCTGCGGCACCGAGCCGTACACCCCCGAGGAGGCGATGGCGGCGGCCGAGCTGGCGGGGCTCGCGGAGGACATCAAGCGGATGCCGATGGGGCTGCACACGATCGTCGCCGGCAGCGGCGCGATCTCGGGCGGCCAGCGGCAGCGGCTGATGATCGCCCAGGCGCTGATCCGGCGGCCCCGCATCCTCTTCTTCGACGAGGCCACCAGCGCGCTGGACAACGACACCCAGCGCACGGTCATCGAGAGCACGCGGAAACTGAACGCCACCCGGATCGTGATCGCCCACCGGCTGTCGACGGTCATGGACGCCGACCGGGTGATCGTGATGGAGGACGGCAAGGTCGCCCAGCAGGGCCCGCCGGCCCAGCTGCTCGCCGACACCGGCGGGCGGCTGCACGAGCTGGTACGGCGGCAGCTGACGTGACGGGTCAGGCGCCGGGGACGGGGGCGCCGGAGGGCAGGCCGGCGTCGAGGTAGCCCTGGTAGTACTCCTTCCAGGGTGTGGTGACGCCGGCGTGCGGGCCCTGGAAACGCTCGCCGCGGGCCTTCGCTTCGAGGGCGGAGAGGCAGACCTCCCAGCCGGCGCTGTTGCGGGCGGCGGTGTTCTCCTCGCCCAGGACGTGAGTGAGGGTGAAGCGGGTGTGCTCTGCACCGTCCGGTTCGAGGTCGAAGCGGAGTTCGTCGCCGCCCCAGTCGAAGGACAGGTGCCGGGGCGGGTCGACGGCCAGGACCGTGCCGGTCGACTCGGGCATGTTCGGGTCGCCGGTGAACTTGATGCCGCCGCCGGGGCGCAGGTCGATCTCGGCGCGGGAGGGGAACCACTCGGCGAGTTCGCCTGGGTCGGTGACGAAGTGCCAGACGCGGTCGATCGGATGGCCGTAGACGCGGCTGAAGCGGACGGCGGGGCGGCCGTCGTCGAGGGTGACGTAGGTGCCGGTGAGTTCGGCGGGCATCGGGATCAGTCCTTCGAGGAGGGGTCTTCCGGGGCGTCCGGGACGTGCGCTGTCTCGTCCAGGCGGCGCCCCAGGGCGTCCAGGCTGCTGTTCCACAGCCGGCGGTAGGGGGCCAGCCAGGCGTCCAGCTCGGCGATGGGTGCCGGGTCGAGGGCGTAGACGCGGCGCTGTGCGTCCTGCCGTACCCGGACCAGGCCCGCCTCGCGCAGCACCTTGAGGTGCTTGGAGGTGCTCGGCTGGCTGAGGCCGCAGGCGTCCACGATCTCGCCGACGGGGCGGGGGCGGGTGAGGAGGAGGCCGACTATGGCACGGCGGTGGGGGTCGGCCAGGGCGGTCCAGAGGGTGTCGGCGGACATCCGTTCAATATGCCTTCACGGTTATATTCTCGTCAAGGAATACACGGCCCCACCGACGGCTGTCACAGACACCTGAGGCCGGTGGGGGCTTGTCGCGCCCGCGCGGCGGAGCCGCATATCGATACAGCCCCGCGCCCCTAGGTGGGTGCACTTGCCGCTCCCTTCCAGTGCAGAAGCGTGGCCAGCACGCGGAGCGCCGCCGTGAACTTCGCCGGATCGCGCAGGTACTCCATGTGGATGCCTGGGAACTCCGCCCACTGCGCGCCGATTCGACGAGCGATCTCGATCGACGGGCGGGCGTAGTACGTGCCGCGGCCCTCGCTGCCCGCCCCCAGCACGATCGGGAACGGCGCCGAGCGCAGGGCCTCCCCGTCGGGGAGGAAGGAGGCCAGGGCGGGCCACTCGGCGGTGAAGAGGTGGTCCTGGTTACCGAGGAACCGCTTCCAGAGGTCGTCCGGCCAGCGGTAGGTCCCCTCACCCCGGACGCCCTGGGCGAAGCGGCGGCCCGCGGCCGGCGCCCCGCCCTCGGCATGGACCGCGGCCAACTCGCGGAAGAAGCCGCGGGCCGGGTCGCCGTCGGGCAGGACGTTCACGGCGGGCGGCTCGTGGGCGATCAGGCCGGTCAGCACCTCGGGGTGGCGGGCGGCCAGGGTGAGCCCGACGATCGCGCCCGCGCTGCTGCCGAACACCAGGGCGGGTCCGCCGGCGAGGCCCTCGACGAGCGCGCGGGCGTCCGCCGCCTGTTCGTCGAGGGTCGTCGGGGTACCGTTCCCGCCTGTACTGCGCGAGTTGCCACGCCGGTCGTAGGTGATCACGGTGAAGGCGTCCGCGAGGTCTTCGGCGACCGCCGAGTAGTAGCCCGCGTCGCCGCCCGCGCCGCTGATCATCAGGAGGGCCGGGCCGGCACCCCGCACCTCGTAGTAGAGGTCCGCGCCGGCCACCGCGAGCATGCCGTCGGTCATGATCGGTCTCCGTCCCCAGCGAAACGTTGCCGTTTCGCTGAAAGTGCTCTAGTCTCGATGTGTACGAAACCGTTTCGTTCGCGGCCCCGCAAATCCCGAACGACTTCCCTGGAGTGGTTCCCCCATGTCTGAGAAGACTCTGACCGACGACGCCCGCGTCGGTGCCGCGGAGGCACCTCCGGCCGCCGCCTCCGCGAAGCGGTGGTGGATCCTCGCGGTCATCGCCGTCGCCCAGCTGATGGTGGTGCTCGACGCCACGATCGTGAACATCGCCCTCCCGTCCGCCCAGGCCGACCTCGGGTTCTCCGACGGCAACCGGCAGTGGATCGTCACCGCGTACGCCCTCAGCTTCGCGTCCCTGCTGCTGCTCGGCGGCCGGATCGCCGACCTGTTCGGCCGCAAGACCGCCTTCCTCATAGGAGTCGTCGGCTTCGCCGCCGTGTCGGCGCTGGGCGGCGCCTCGAACGGCTTCGGGATGCTGGTCACCGCGCGCGCCCTCCAGGGTGCCTTCGGCGCGCTGCTCGCCCCGACCGCGCTCTCGCTGCTCAACACCACGTTCACCGACGCCCGTGAGCGGGCCCGGGCGTTCAGCGTCTACGGCGCCATCGCCGGTGCCGGCGGTGCGGTGGGCCTGCTGCTCGGCGGTGTCCTCACCGACACGTTCGACTGGCGCTCGACCCTGTACGTGAACGTCGCCATCGCCGTCGTCGCCTTCGCGGGCGGCATGGCGCTGCTGCACAACCACCGTGACGCCGGGAGCTCCAAGCTGGACGTGCCGGGCACCGTCCTGGTCGCGGCCGGTCTGTTCTCGCTGGTCTACGGCTTCTCCAACGCCGAGACGCACGACTGGGGCTCGCCGCTGACCTGGGGCTTCCTGATCGCCGGCGTCGTGTTGCTGGCGGCCTTCACCTGGTGGCAGACCAAGGCCAAGTACCCGCTGCTGCCGCTGGGCATCCTGCTGGACCGCAACCGGGCCGCCTCGTTCCTCGCCGTGCTGATCTCCGCGGGCGGCATGTTCGGCGTGTTCCTCTTCCTCACCTACTACCTCCAGCTGAACCTCGGCTTCAGCCCGACGAAGACCGGTGTGGCGTTCCTGCCGATGATCGGCGCCCTGATGGTGACGGCACAGGTCGGCACCCAGGTCCTGGTGCCGCGGATCGGTCCGAAGGCGGTCGTTCCGCTGGGCTTCGCGGTCTCCGCGGTCGGCATGGCCTGGCTGGCCGGGATCGATGTCGGCTCCAGCTACGCCAGCGCGGTGCTGCCGCAGCTGATCGTGACCGGCCTCGGCCTCGGCCTGGTCATGCCGGCGGCCATGCAGCTGGCCACGGGCGGGGTGACGGCCGACGAGGCGGGTGTCGCCTCGGCGACGGTCAACGCCATGCAGCAGGTGGGCGGTTCGATCGGTACAGCGCTGCTCAACACGCTCGCGGCGAGCGCGGCGACCGACTACCTGGCCGGGAAGGACGCGACCAGCAAGCTGGTGCAGGCACAGGCGACGATCGAGAGCTACACGACCGCGTTCTGGTGGTCGGCCGGGATGTACGCGGCGGGTGCGGTGATCGCCTTCCTGCTGTTCCGCCGGGGGGTGCCGCAGCAGGACGCGGACGCGGCGCCGGTTGTTCACATGTGACGTCCGCAGAGCCGCAGGGACCGAGGGGTCGCCGTCAGCAGGGAGACGGTGGCCCCTCGCCGTTGTCGTCACTCGCCATTGCCGTCTGCGGGTGCGTTGTGGCTGGTCGCGCAGTTCCCCGCGCCCCTAAAAGCAGGTCGGTCAGCGCATCGCATGCCTGAGGAGGCAAGGCTCGTGCTCG
>NZ_JBHXLU010000022.1:0-130382 GCF_042720695.1 Streptomyces sp. NPDC058457
AACTGCAGTTACTCCTCGCGGTCTGGACCGGCGCCTGCCCCACCTGTCACCGCGACATGCCAGAGCCCATATCAACCTGACCAAGCACTACTAGTTGTGCAGCAGTACCACTACGCCGCTTCTCCCGTTTCTTCCGTGGTGTCCCCTCCTCCCATCGTCGCCGTCTTCCCCATCGTCCCCGTCCCTCCCGGGCCGCCCGTCCGCCCCTCTTCTGCCCTGCGGGCCGGTGGGGCCGGGCGGACCGGGGGGACCGGTGCGGCCTGGCGGACCGGAAGGGCCCACCTCAAGGCCGTGCGTCTGGAGTTCGACGTCCCCTGCCCACATATCGTCGATCTGCATTTGATGGGCGACGAGCGCGCCCCACTGCGCGACAAGCGCGACGATCAGGGCGGCACCAAGCGCGAGGGGGCGCCGCTTGAGCAGTTTCTCTTTTACGTTTCTCACATTGTCCCTCACGCTGAGTGATGGAAGGATGTAAATAGCAGGGAGTTGACAAGGCTTCCCCCTCGTCGCGCGACCGCCCCGGAGCGGCCGTGAACGCCGCGAGCTCGTCGATCACCGCACGGAGGCACTGAAGCCCGTCCTCGCGGCGGAGCGCGAGCGAGGGTGAGTGCCCCGCGAGGCGGCACTGGAGGCTGCTCGACCAGAGGGCCGCCCTGCGGAAGTTGACGGAGGAAGGGCGACTCGCACCACCGGCACACCAGATCCCGCGGGGAAACGGTGGAGCGGCAGGGACCAAGAGACTCGCGGACGCGTTCGCGGCACGGGGCACGGGGCTCAGTTTTGGATCTTGGTGACAGTGACGGCAGGCCTTGGAGTGGCAACAGCGTCCTTGCCGTCCTGGCCGTCCTCGCCGTCCTGGCCGTCCCTGCCCTGTTGGCCCTCCCGCCCGTTCCTCCCCTCCTGCCCGTTCCTTCCGTCCTGCCCGTTCCTTCCTTGAGGGCCGGCTGGGCCGGCGGGACCCGACGGGCCTGGTGGGCCGGAGGGACCGACTGCGCCGCCATGTGCCTGGAGGTCGACGTGCTGTACCCGCAGACTGTCGATCTCCGCGGCCTGGGCGAGGAGCGCAATCGACTGCACGACGAGGGTGGTGATAAGCATCGCACGGAGCACAAGGGGGCGCGGGAGCCTACGCATACGCGTACGCAGCATTTCGTTTATCCTTCTCACGTCATCTCTCACGCTGTGTGACGGCCAAAGTTTAAATGGCCAGACGTCGGAGAAGTGAACCTCCTCATCGCGTGTCCATTCCGAGACAACCCCTCAGGAAGCCCGCCAAGAAGGCAGCTGGCGACTTCTCCGCAGTTGCGCGCGAACTGCTCGATAGCCGACCTCGGCCACACGCCTTCAAAGCGACGTCATCAAGGCGAAGCCCGAGCGAGGGTGAGTGCGGCCCCAACGCGCCACCAGCGCACCGGATCCCGCGGGGAACGGGGGACGGTGGAACGACAGGGACCAAGGGGCCCGCGGACGCGTTCCCAACGCGCGGCATGCGCGCTCGTCTGCGGGGTACCGGTGCCGGTTCCGCGGTTCGCCATGCACTGCCGGCCGTAACCACACGTCCCTCCGCCCGGTTGCACGCTGGTTGAACATCCAGGCGACGGAGGAAATGTCCGAGAGAACCCCATCCTTGACGTACCCATGGCGAACGTGGGGCTCAGTTGCGGCTCAGGGTGACGGTGACGGTAGGCCTCGGAGTGGCAAAAACGTCCTTGCCATCCTTGCCGTTCTTGCCGTTCTTGCCGTTCTTGCCGAGCCTCCCATTCTGTCCGGGCCTCCCATTCACACCATTCCTCCCATCCTGCCCGTTCCTTCCTGCCGGGCCGGTAACGCCCGGCGGACCCGACGGGCCTGGCGGGCCGGAGGGACCGGGTGCGACGCCTTGTGCCTGGAGGTCGACGTGCTGTACCCGCAGACTGTCGATCTGCGCGTCCTGGACGATGAGCGCAATCGACTGCACGACGAGGGTGGTGATAAGCATCGCACGGAGCACAAAGGGGCGCGGGAGCCTACGCATACGCGTACGCAGCATTTCGTTTATCCTTCTCACGTCATCTCTCACGCTGTGTGACGGCCAAAGTTTAAATGGCCAGACGTCGGAGAAGTGAACCTCCTCATCGCGTGTCCATTCCGAGACAACCCCTCAGGAAGCCCGCCAAGAAGGCAGCTGGCGACTTCTCCGCAGTTGCGCGCGAACTGCTCGATAGCCGACCTCGGCCACACGCCTTCAAAGCGATTTGGATCTCGCTGTGCAGGGGCTCCGTCTCAGTTTCCGTCTCGTTCATCGACGTACGCGGCCGAACGGGTGCGAACACTCGCGGTTCGATTCCCGCCACGGCCTCTACCTGCCTGACCTGACCAGGCAAAACGAAAGGGCGGTATCCCGGAAGGGATGCCGCCCTCGTCGTTGTCCGGGTGGCTACGGCTGCCGGGGGCGGGGGTCGGCTTCGGCGTCGGGTGGGGATGGGTCGCTGCCGCGTCGGCGGGAAAAGCGTCCGGCGGCAATGGGGTTGGCCGGCAGCCAGCCGTCCAGGTGCCGTCGGGTGTGCACGTGCAGCCGCGTCAGGAGTCGGAGGACCTGGGCGGCCGGTGGTGGATCGGTGAGGTCGCCGGTCAGGGCCACCTCGACACCGCCGCTGAACCGGGCGGTGTAGTTGTACATGAAGCCGCACAGGCAGGCCAGAACGGTGCCCAGGAGGATCTCCAGCGCGACGACCCCGGTGGCGACGACCAGTGTCTCCCACGGCGTCGGCCACTCGCCCGGGGTCACGATGTCCAGCAGCACCGACGTGGCGAGCGCGGCGCCCAGGACGCACACGCCCAGGCCCGTCAGGAAGAAGAAGCTCATCACCGTGACCGACCACGGGTTGGTCCCGGATATGCGCATGCGGGTGGGCCGGGGCGGCGGGCCGTGCGGGACGACGTGTTCGCGGGGTGGCGCCGGCTGCGGCGACCCGCGTTCGGGTGCCGTCGGAGTGGGTGCCGTCGGAGTGGGTGCCGTCGGAGTGGGTGCCGTCGGTGACGTCACCATGCGGGACGAGATCCTCGGCGTCGGCTTACCGGTCGTGCCGCGGGTCCTGCTGCGCTTGGTTCGGCTCATGTCCGCTCCCTCGCTGGTCCTCACCTGCGACGTTAGGTGGAGGCGTGCGGCCGCGCATCCCCTGCGGTGACGGTGAGTGAGCAAGGAAGCGTCGCCGGCCCTGAGCGGTGACGGCCGATTCAGAGGGTCCGCCCGTCTGTCCCCCACGTGTCCCCCGTGCGAGCTACGGGCAGGTGTCCACTGAGTGGTGACGATTGCGGGGCGGCCGATCCGTAGCGTTCGGGCCAGTCGCAGCGGTTGGGCTGCGGATCCTGTGAGGGAGTCATCATGAGGCTGGTCTGGCAGCTCCTGGCGGTCGCGGCGGTCGCCTTCGTCGGGGGGCAGGGGGTCGCCGCGGTGCAGGACAACTGGTTCCTCACCCTGGTGCTCGGTCTGCTGACGGCCGTGGTCGCGGTGCTCGTCTACGGGTGGGTGGTACGGCGGACCGAACACCGGCCGAGCAGCGAGGTGGGGCGGGAGGGGGCCCGGGCGGCGTTCGGGCGGGGGGTCGCCATAGGGGTGGTGACGTTCGCGTGTGTCATCGGGAACATCGCCTTCCTCGGGGACTACTCGGTCCGTGGAGCGGGGTCCGTGACGGGTGCGCTGGGGGTCGTCGGGTACATGGCCGCCGCCGCGGTGACGGAGGAACTGCTCTTCCGGGGCGTGCTGTTCCGGATCGTCGAGGAGCGCACCGGGACCTGGATCGCGCTGGTGTCGACCGGGGCGCTGTTCGGAATGATGCATCTGCTCAACAAGGACGCGACGGTGTGGGGCGCCCTCGCCATCGCGATCGAGGCCGGCGGCATGCTCGGCGCCGCGTACGCCGCCACTCGCACCCTCTGGCTGCCGATCGGCCTGCACTTCGGCTGGAACTTCGCCGAGTCCGGCGTCTTCGGCACCGAGGTCTCCGGCAGCGGCGGAGCGCAGCAGGGGCTGCTGGACGCCACCACCTCGGGGTCGCGGCTGGTCACCGGCGGGCAGTTCGGGCCGGAGGCGAGCGTGTACTCGGTGCTGCTCGGGGTGCTGGTGACGGTCGCGTTCCTGTGGCTCGCCAAGCGGCGGGGGCATGTGATGCCGCGTCGGCGGCGGGACGTCCCGGCCGGCCGCGTCGCTACACTGCCCCGGTGATCAGTCCTCGGCAGGCGCCCGGGTGGTGGCACCGGCTCGACGTCACGGTCCGGGATCTGCCGCTCGGGCTGCTGCTCCTGGCCGGGTCGTTCCTGCCGGCCCTGCACGGCAAGGGGACCCAGGTCGGGGACCTGCCGACCCGTCCCTTCGACGCGCTGACCATCGCGGTGCTCGGCCTGGAGTGCCTGCCGCTCGCCGGGCGCCGGCGGTGGCCGGCCGTCTCGCTCGCGCTGGTGTCCCTCGGCTTCGCCGTCGACCAGCTGCGCGGCTACCACTCGGCCGCGGGCACCGCGCTGCCGCTCGCCCTGATCAGCACCGGCGCCCATCTGGAACGGCACCGGCGGGTCACCGCGCTGGTGTTCTCCGCGGCCTACGTGCCGTTGGCGGTCGCGCTGCACCGGCTGGGGTCGGGTGGCGAGACGGCGAGCGGGTTCGTGACGTTCTACCTGGCGCTGGTCCTCGCGTGGGGCGTCGGGGCGTGGCTGCGCTCCACCCGGGCCGCGGAGGCCGAACGCCGACGGCGGGTCGCCGAGGACACCCGCACCACCGAGCGCACCCGAATCGCCCGCGAGCTGCACGACGTGGTGACCCACCATGTGACGGCGATGGTCGTGCAGGCGGAGGCGGCGCGGTATCTGACCGCCGCGCCGGACCGCCTCGACCAGACGCTGACCGCGGTCACCGACACCGGGCGGCGGGCCATCTCCGACCTGCGCCATCTGCTCGACCTGCTCAACCCCGACCACGGCACCGGCACCGGCACCGGTGGCACGGGGGTCAGGACGCCCCCGGCCGGGCGGCTGCTCACGCTCGTGGAGCAGACGCGGCGGGCCGGGCAGCCGGTGGAGTTCACCGAGGAGGGCACGCCGACGGAGTCGGCCGGCAGCGCCGACCTGGTGGCCTACCGGGTGGTGCAGGAAGCCCTCACCAACGCCCTCAAGTACGCCCATGGCAGCCGCACTTCGGTACGGGTCCGCCATGACGAGAAGGAGATCACCGTGGAGGTCGGCACGGACGGGTCCGGTGCGTCCGGAGGGCCCGCCGGTTCGGGAGAGGCCGGCGGGTCGGGAGGAGAGGCCGGGCGGGTCGGGCGCGCGGGCGGATTGCCCGGCGGGAGCGGGCGCGGGCTCGTCGGTCTGCGGGAGCGGGTGGCCCTGCTCGGCGGCGATTTCAGTGCGGGCCGGCAGGCGGACGGCGGGTTCGTCGTCCGGGCCCGGATACCTGTGGGGAACCCGGCGTGACCGCCGCGGGCGAGGCGGCACCGATCCGGGTCCTGGTCTGCGACGACCAGGTGCTGATCCGCACCGGCCTGGCGACGATCATCGACGCCCAGCCCGACCTGGAGGTGGCGGGCGAGTGCGGGGACGGGCAGGCCGCGGTCGACCTCGCCGGCCGGCTGCGTCCGGACGTCGTGGTGATGGACGTCCGGATGCCGGTCCTCGACGGCATCGAGGCCACCCGGCTGCTCGCCGGTGCCGGGGTGCCGCATCCGGTGAAGGTGCTCGTGGTGACGACGTTCAACCTGGACGAGTACGTCTACGAGGCCCTGCGCGCGGGCGCCAGCGGCTTCCTGCTCAAGGACGCGCCGCCGGACCGGCTGCTGCACGGCATCCGGACCGTGGCCACGGGGGCGGCCCTGCTGGACCCCGAGGTGACCCGGCAGCTGGTGGGCCGCTACGCCGCCCGCATCCGCCCCGCCGACGGCGGCACCCCGCACGGCGTCCCGCTGACCCCGCGCGAGCTGGAGGTGCTGCGGCTGATCGCGGACGGCCTCTCCAACGGCGAGATCGCCGCGGCCCTCGTGCTCAGCCCGGAGACCGTCAAGACCTTCGTGTCCCGCATCCTCGCCAAGCTGGGTCTGCGCGACCGCGTCCAGGCCGTCGTCTACGCCTACCGCCAGGGCCTGGTGACCTGACCCGCCCCGCCCGCCCCGCGCCCCCGCCCGCTGCTACAGCACCCCGCCTGCCTCGTCCTGGAACAGCTCCGTCCAGTAGTGCCAGTCGGCGTCCGTGGTGACGGGGGTGGGGTCGATGGCCGCGAGGGTGTGGAGCATGGTCGCGGCGAGCTGGTCGTAGGCCTCGGTGGTGAGTTCGTGGTTGAGGTGCTCGTCGATGGTGCGCTCGTGGTGCAGGAGCCAGAGGGTGTAGGCGAGCGTGGAGATGTCCGTGTTGAGGGGGTAGAGCGTCGCCTCGGGCTCGGAGAAGTTGAGGATCGCGCCCGTGGTGCCGTCCACGACGAGGCTGTTGTCCTCGACCAGGTAGCCGAGGCGTATGAGCCGGTCGGCGTGGGGCGGGAGGTCGTCCAGGGGGAAGCCGCCCGGGTGGATGTCGGTGAAGTACTCCCAGAGGGTGGGGAGCGGGGCGTCCGGGTCGAGGTGGAAGAGGACCGCGTCCTCGGGGATGCCGGTCTCGCGCAGGAAGCGGCGGGTCGGCTCGTGGGTGAGCGTGGGCGGGAAGTCGACCTCCTCGAAGCGGGCCACCCGGCCCTGTCCGAACTCCTGGTCCAGGAGCCGGGCCGGCAGGTCGACGGTCAGCCCGGAGGCCGTGCCGGGGCCCGCGATCAGGCTGAGGGGGCGGATCAGGGCCGTCGCCTTCCAGTACGGCGGGACGCGGCCGGCCGTGCCCTCCTCGAAGAGCTCCAGGAGCTTGCGGGAGGCCTCGGTCGCCGCCTTCGTGCCGTACGTACCGGCGAGGGAGGCGAAACGGCCGCGCAGGCCCGTCAGTTCCTCGGTGACCGCGGCGAAGCGGAGCAGCGTCTCCAGCGAGGGCGCCAGCGGGCGCGGGTCGGTGGGGTCGATCAGGTAGGCCGTGGTGATCTCGCCGGTGCCGCCGTCGAGGAGGATCGACTCCGGGTCCAGGCCGGCCGGGGCCAGCAGCTCCCCTATCACCAGCCGGTCCCGGAGCTCCTCCGCGAGCCGGGACGGGCCGTCCGTGACGTCCGCCAGCGTGCGCAGGCCGGCCGTGCGCAGCGGCTCGAACGTCAGCAGGCCGCCGCTGTGGGGCAGTCCGGGGCCGGCGAGCCGGCTGCGGGTCGGTTCGTGCGTGATGTACCGGTCCAGTTCGGCCTCGGTCAGCGTGATCGCCGTCGCACCGCTGCCGGTCGTGCTGATCGTGCTCATCGCTGCCCCCGCGATCAATGTGTTCAAGACGTGCAAGTAGCAAGAAGGTCGAGTCGAGTGGTGCGTCGTGCGTCGAAGTCAGCGGGGCATGGCGGGCCGTCCGGGCTTCCCCTCCGGAACGGTCGTCCCCACTGCCCAGAACACTACGCCGCGGCACTGACAACGCCCCGCAGAAGAGACGCCAGGAGACCCTCGTCCGTTCCGTCCCGGTGAGAATCGCCTCCACCGCCTGTTCCACGGCGAGTTCGCAGGCGTCCGGCCACGGTGCCGACGGCTCGGTGCGCGGGCGGCTGACCGCCCGCGGCCCCGGACGGGCTCACTGGCCCGTGACCACCGCCGCCTGCGGACGGATCGGGAGGCGGTTGACCGGGCGGCCGGTCGCCGCGCGGACGGCCGACGCGATGGCCGCCGGGGACGTCACCACCGGTACCGCGCTGACCGACTTGGCGCCGAAGGGGGCGACCACGTCCCGCTCCTCCACGAGCTTGACGATCCGGATGTCGGGGGCGTCGAGGGCGGTCGGCAGGGCGTAGCCGGTGAGGTCGGGGTGGCGGATCAGCCCGCGCGGGGTGCGCAGGTTCTCCGTCAGGGCGATGCCCACGCCCTGTGTGACACCGGCCTCGATACGGGCGTTGAGCTGCGCCGGGTTGAGGATCCGGCCGACGTCCTGGGCGACGGCGAGTTCCACGACCCGGACCGAGCCGAGTTCGATGTCCACGTCGACGACCGCGCGGATCGCGCAGAAGGCGAGGCCGACGAAGGCGTCGCCCTGGCCTTCGGCGTCGAGCGGCTCGGTCGGATGCGGGCGGCACTGGGCGGTGGCCCACAGCTCCTTGCCGTCCAGCGCCTCGGTGACGGTGGTCGACAGGACGCCGTCGTACGACGTGATCTTGCCGTCGGTGATCTGGAGCAGCTCGGTCGACATGCCGAACTTGTGGGCGAGGGGCTGGAGGAGCTGGGTGCGGACCATCTTGGCCGCGCGTTCGACGGCGCCGCCGGAGACCCAGGTGTGGCGGCCGCGGCAGCCGGGGCCCGCGGGCGGCTGGTCGGTGTCGACGGGGGCCACGTGGACCTCGTCGATGCCGAGGGTGTCCTGGACGATCTGGCGGGCGAGGGTGGTGAAGCCCTGGCCGGTCTCCACGGCGGCGCAGAGCACGGTCGCGATGCCGTCGTGGACCTTGACGGTGGCCGTCGAGACCTCGTCGGCGCCCTCCGCGCCGAGCATGTGCACCATGCCGAGGCCGTAGCCGACGCCCCGGCGCACCGCGCCCGGCTCGCCGGCGCCCTCGGGGCCGCCGGGCAGCAGCCACTCGTCCTCGGGGGTGTCCTTGGGCAGCGTGGGGAGCGGGAAGTCCTGTACCGCCTGGAGGAGTTCGGCGACCGGCGCCGGGCAGGTCACCGTCTGGCCGATGGGGAGCACGTCACCGGTGGCGAGCGCGTTGCGCAGCCGGATCTCGGCCGGGTCCAGGCCGAGCCGCTTCGCCAGCTTGTCCATCTGCGCCTCGTAGGCGGCGCACACCTGCATGGCGCCCTCGCCGCGGACATGGCCGGAGGGCGGGTTGTTGGTGCGGACGGCCCAGCCCTCGATGAAGGCGTTCGGGACGACGTACGGGCCGCAGGCGAAGGAGACGGCGGCGGCCAGGGACTCGGCGGAGGTGTCGGCGTAGGCGCCCGCGTCGAGCAGGATCTGCGCCTCGACCTTGACCAGCCTGCCCTCGGCGTCGGCGTGGTGCCGGTAGCGGAGCAGGGTGGGGTGGCGGTGGGCGTGGCCGAGGAAGGACTCCTCGCGCGTGGCGGTGAGTTTGACCGGGCAGCCGGTCTTGAGGGCGAGCAGGCCGAGCGGCAGCTGGAAGCCCTGGTCCTCGCGGTCGGCGGTGGCGCCGGGCACGCCGGTGACGACGATCTTCACCTGTTCGAGGGACAGGCCATAGCAGGCGGCGGCCGTGTTCCGGTCGGTGTGCGGGTCGGTGGAGGCCAGGTACAGCTCGACCCCGCCGTCGGGGCGGGGCACGGCGAGGCCGGCCTCGGCGCCGATGGGGGCGGGGTCGGCGCGGCCGATGCGGTACTGGCCCTCGACCACGATCTCGCCGGTCGCGTCCGGGTCGCCGTGCTGGAGCGGGATGTGCCGGATCAGGTTGCCGTCCGGGTGCAGCGGCTCGGCCTCGAAGGACTGCTCGGGGTCGATGACCGGGTCGAGCATCTCGTACTCGACGATGACGGCGGCGGCGGCCATCCGGGCCGTGTCCGGGTGGTCGGCGGCGACGGCCGCGATGGGCTCGCCGTGGTGCCGTACGACCTCGGAGGCGAAGACCGGGCGGTCCGGGGTGCCCCGGCCGTGGCGGGGGGTGCCGGGGACGTCCTCGTGGGTGACGACGGCCCGTACGCCGGGCATCTCGCGCGCGTGGCTGGTGTCGATCGACACGATGCGCGCGTGCGGGTGCGGGGAGCGCAGCACGGCCGCCCACAGCAGGCCTTCGGCCCACAGGTCGGCCGCGTACGGGAAGGTGCCCTCGGTCTTCGCGCCGGCGTCGGCGGGCGGCAGCGACACGCCGAGGCCGTGCGGCAGCGGCTCGGGTGCGGGGACGGGGGTCTCCGCGGCGGTGGTCGTGGTGACGGTCTCGTTGGTCACGCCTGGCCTCCGTCCGGGCCGTAGGGCTGGTCGTCGTAGCTCTGGCTCTGGTCGTCGAACGACTGGTTGCCGCCGAACGTCTGGTTCCCACCGAACGTCTGGTTGCCGCCGAACGACTGGTTACCGCCGAAGGACTGGTTGCCGCCGAAGGACTGGTTCCCGCCGAACGACTGGTTGCCACCGTACGACTGGTCGTACGACTGCTCGTGCGGGACCTGGATTCCGGCCCCGAAGGTGCCCGGGGAGTCGAACGCCGACGCGTTGACGCCGCCGGCGCCCGGTCCCGCCTGATGCGGAATACGGGCCTCGTCGCCGTCCGTCTCAGCGTCGGCGGCGGTGTGTGCCTCGCGTTCGGCGACGACCTCGTTGACGGCGTCCAGGACGCCCCGGTAGCCGGAGCAGCGGCAGAGGTTGCCGCACAGGGCCTGGCGGGTCTCCAGCTCGGTGGGGGCCGGGTTGCCCTCCAGCAGGTCGTGGACGGTCATCGCCATGCCGGGGACGCAGAAGCCGCACTGGACGGCTCCGCAGCGGGCCAGGGCGCGTTGGACGTCGGACGGCTGTCCGTCCTGGGCGAGGCCCTCGACCGTGCGGACCTCGCTGCCGGCCGCGGTGACCGCGGGGACCAGGCAGGAGGCGACCAGGCGGCCGTCGACCTGGACGTTGCAGGCGCCGCACTCGCCCTGCGAGCAGCCGTCCTTGGCGCCGGCGAGACCGAGGCGCTCACGCAGGACGTACAGGAGGGACTCGCCGATCCAGGCGTCGGTGACGGGGCGGTCGGCGCCGTTGACGCGGAGGACGTAGGAGGCGAGGGGGTGGTCGTCGATCGCCTCGGCTTCGCCTTCGGCGTGTTCTTCCCCGGCCGCACCACCCGTGACGCCTTCGTCGTCGGGTGCGGGTGGCCCCGGTGGGGCGGACACGCCGTCGGCGGCCTGCGGATCGTGGGTGGGGTGCCTGCCGGCGACGTCGTGGGGCGCGTCGGCTCCGCCGCTGTCAGGCGATTCACGGATTGCCCGCAGTTCGCTGGTATCACCCGCTTCGCCCCCTTCACCCCGCGTCGGCGCGTCGGCCACAGGTGGCACACCGGCGGCCCCGGAGGCGAGACCAGGGGCCCGCGTGTCGCCGCGGCCCGCACGGGGCCCAGCGGGCGATCCAGGGCCCTCCACGGGGTGCTCCCACGCCGGGGTCTCCGCCGCCCATGGCGCGGACGCGCCGCCCGGCAGGGTCGCCGGCGGCGTGCCGCCCCACTGCTCCATGAGCGCGGATGTGGTGAACTCGCCCGATTCGTCCGGGGCGTCGCCGGTCGCGACCGGGATCGACCACTGGCCGGTCACTTCGTGACCGGGCGCGGGCGGCGGTTCTTCGTACGTCCACTGCTGGGTCGAAGCCGGGTTGTAAGTGAACCGGTCGTCGGCGGGCTGCTCCTGGGGAACCGCGTTCGGATCGGGCCACCGGGCGCCGTCGGCCGGCGCGCCCCAGCCGTCGGTGCCGGGCGCGGCCGCTATCCGCGGCGGCACATAGCCGTGTCCGGGCGCGGCCAGGGGGCTGTCGGCGGACAGCAGGGCCTCGATGCCGCCCTCGGGGAGTTTCACGAAGGCGGTCGCGCCGTCGTCGTAGTCGCCCTGGGGCAGCGGGTTCCAGCGGCCGCCGCCGGAGGGCGCGCCCTCTCCGTGCTGGTCGTCGGTCATGACAGCGCCCTCCCCAGTGCTCGTCGGGCCAGCGCGGCGACGGTGCGCCGCAGGTGCAGTACGGCGGGCGGCAGCGCCGGCACCGAGCCGTCGGGCTCGGGGGCCGGGTCCGGGATGCAGGCGGCCGCGACGTACTCGCCGAAGGCGGCCAGCGCCTCCGGGACGAGCGCGCGGTCGTTGTCCCAGTCGATCAGCCGGGCCACCCACTGCTCGGCGTCCAGGGGCCGGAGCGGCATCGGCGCTATGGCGCCGACGGCGCATCTGACGCCGCGCCGCGCGGGGTCGAGGACGAGCGCCACGGAGGCCACCGAGCGGCCCGGTCCGGTGCGGCCGGTCGCCTTCAGGAAGACCTGCGGGGCGTGCAGCAGCGGCACCCGCACGAAGCCGATCAGCTCACCCGCGCGGAGCATCTCCACGCCGGCCAGCAGGTGCGACACCGGGATCTCCCGGCGGGAGCCGCCCGGTCCCGCGATGACCAGCGTCGCCTCCAGGGCGGCGAGCACCGGCAGCGCGTCGCCGGTGGGCGCGGCCGTGGCGATGTTGCCGCCCAGGGTGCCGGCGTTGCGGATGTGCGGCGGACCGGCGGCCCGCGCGGCGGCGGCGAGCGCCGGGATCAGGGCCGCGAAGTCGGGGCGGCCCATGCGCGCGTGCGTGAGGCCGGCGCCGAGCAGGGCGTTGCCGTCCTGGTACTGCCAGCCGCGGATCTCGCTGATCCGGCCGAGGCCGACCAGGGCGGCGGGCCTGAGCTGTCCGGAGTTGACGGCGGCCATGAGGTCGGTGCCGCCCGCGACGGGGACGGCGGCGGGCATGGCGGTGAGGGCCGCCACAGCCTCGTTCAGCGTCGTGGGCAGCGTGACGGACTGCGCCGCCTGCGGTGCGTGCGTGGTCAAAACCGGCTGCCCCTTCCCGCTGCCCCACCTGGTCCCACCTGTGTGGCCGTACGGTACGTGCTCACAGGGCGGACGTGGCAACTCTGGCACATCTTCGCAAGCCTCGAACGCACGGGTCCGCTAGGAGGCATTCGCCCACCTCATCGGCGACTTGGTCCGTTTTCTTCCACCATCACCGATGCGCTCCGATTGACACTCTTCGGTGATCCTTGGGGTCTTTTTCCATTACGCGTTCGGAGCGAGGAGAACGACCGGGAGAGACCGGCGAGGCGGACCGGAGAACGGGACGGTCGGAGGCCGGAGGGGGGACGGTCGGAGGCCGGAGGGGGGACCGGCGAGACGCCGGAGGGGAACCGGGGAAGGCCGAGGCCGGCCCGGTGAAAAGCCGGCGCCGGACCGGCGACAGGGACAGAGCCGGCCCGGCGAGAAGCCGAGGCGCCGGGCCGGCGAACGAGACCGAAGCGGGACCGGCAAAAGGGCCGGGGTCCGGCAGGTGAAGGGGCGGGCAGGGGTAGGTCAGCGGTTCGGGGGCGGGCCGTCGATCGGGCGGCCGGGGACGCCGGGGCGTTGCTGCCACGGCAGGGGGCCGGTCGGCGGGCGGTAGGCGACCCCCAGGGCGTCGAGGCGCCGGTAGTGCGTGGTCATGCGGCGCTCGAAATCGGCGAAGTCCCGCTCCCCCGGGGCCGGGAGGGCACTCCAGGCGACCTCGGCGAAGGCGGCGAGCCGGGGGAAGGCCTGGTAGTCCACGCGCGCGTGGTCCTCCATCACCTCGGTCCAGACGTTGGCCTGGGTGCCGAGGATCCGCCGCGCCTCGGATTCGTCCAGCTCCGCCGGAACGGGCTCGAACCGGTACACGTCCTCCAGGGTGCGGACGAATCCGATCGGCACCGGCTCGTCGGCGCCGTCGGCCTGCCGGTGGTCGAGGTACACGTACTGCTCGGGGCACATGACGACGTCGTGTCCGGCCCGCGCGGCCGCGATCCCGCCGCCGTAACCGCGCCACGACGAGACGGCCGCGCCCTCGGCGATCCCGCCCTCCAGGATCTCGTCCCAGCCGATCAGCCGACGCCCGCGCGCGGAAAGCCACTTCGCGAAGTGTCCGATGAACCACGACTGCAACTCGTCCTCGTCGGCGAGCCCGAGTTCCTTGATGCGCGCCTGCGCGGCCGGCGAGGCCCGCCACTGGTCCTTGCGGCATTCGTCGCCGCCGATGTGAACGAACTCCGACGGGAAGAGCCCGAGCACTTCCTCGAACACCCCCTCGTAGAAGCGCAGCGTGTTGTCAGTGGGGGCGAGTACGTTCGGAGAGATCCCCCAGGAGTCCCAGACGGAGAGGGCCGTGGTATCGACGACGTCGGTGTTGCCGAGTTCCGGATACGCGGCGATGGCGGCCTGCGAGTGTCCCGGTACGTCGATTTCGGGGACGACGGTGATATGCCGCTCGGCCGCGTAGGCGACGATCTCCCGGATGTCGTCCTGGGTGTAGAAGCCGCCGTGCGGCTTCTCCTCCCACAGCGGTGAGGCCCGGTGACCGAATTTCGTGCGGGTCCGCCAGGAGCCGACCTCGGTGAGCCGGGGGTAGCGCTCGATCCGCACGCGCCAGCCCTGGTCGTCCGTCAGGTGGAAGTGGAAGACGTTGAGTTTGTGCGCCGCCATGAGATCGAGGTAGCGCAGGACGCCTTCCTTGGGCATGAAGTGCCGGGCGACGTCGAGCATGAGGCCGCGCCAGGCGAATCGGGGGGAGTCCTGGAGGTGGCTCAACGGCAGCCGCCAGGAACGGCCGGGCAGCGGCGCACGCCGACAGGCGTCCGGCCCGAGCAGCTGACGCAGTGTCTGGGCGCCCCAGAAAAGCCCGGCGGGGCCGCCGCCCACCACCTGCACGCCGGTGGGCATGACCGCGAGGCGGTAGCCCTCCGCACCGAGATCCCTGGTGACCGACGAGTCGACGGTCAGCCGGATGACGTTGCCGTCCGTACCCCCGCCGGGCGGCAGCGGCAGGCCGGTGGCCGCCCCCAGGGTGGCCCGCAGCCAGCGCTCCGTACGCTCCGCGCCCTCCCCCGCCGCCAGTTCGGTGTCCGGGTCCAGTTCGAAGAAACCGCCCCCGTAGGACGCCACGTACCGGGGCTCGGGAATCACATCCGTCATGTCTCAGTCCTTAACCGCTCCGCCCAGTCCTGAGACCAGGCGTCGCTGTACGAGTACGAAGAACACCAGCACCGGAATCGTCATCACCGTGGACGCCGCCATCACCCCGCCCCAGTCGGGGTCGTCCGGCTTGAAGAACACCAGCAGGGCCATCGGCAGGGTCGACTGCGAAGTGTCGCTGATGATGAAGGACTTGGCGAAGAGGAAGTCGTTCCAGGCGGAGATGAAGGAAAACACGCTCGTGGCCACCAGGCCCGGCAGGACGAGCGGGAAAAGGATCTGCCAGAGAAAGCGCGACCGGCTCGCCCCGTCGATGTACGCGGCCTCCTCCAGCGCCTGAGGCACCCCTTTCACGAACCCCCGCAGCATCCAGATCGCGAAGGGCAGCGAGAAGGCGATGTGGGGCAGGATCAGCGAGCCCAGTGTGTTCAGCAGACCGAAGTCCCGCATCTGGAAGAAGAGGGGGATGGTGAGGGCCTCCACGGGCACCATCTGGGCCACCAGGAACATGATCAACAGGGTGGTCCGGAAGCGGAACCGGAATCGGGTCACGGCGGTCGCGGCGAGAAAGGCGACGAGTGCCGAGACGATCACGACACTGCCCGCGACGACCAGACTGTTGACGAAGTAACGGCCGAATTCCTGCTGCCCGAACACCCGCCGGAAGGAGTCCAGGGAGGGCGAGAGGGTCCACGGCCGGGGCTGGTCCGACTCGATCTCCCCGGCCGGCCTGAAGGCGCCCAGCACCATCCAGTAGAGCGGAAAGGCGACGAGTACGGCGATCGCCAGCGCCGCCCCCTCGGCGGCCAGCCGCCCCGGCCGGCGCCCGAACCCGCGCACAAGATTCACCACGGTCACAGCTCCTCCCCCTGCCGGCGCAGCAGCCGCAGGTAGACCAGGGTCACGGCGAGCAGGACCAGCAGCGTGACGACACCGATGGCGGCGCCAAGACCGTACTGCGAGGAGGCGAAGGCCTGCTGGTAGGCGTACACGTTGAGCACCAGGTTCTGCCCGGCGATCCCGCCCCCGCCGGTCATCACGTAGATCTGGGTGAAGATCTTGAAGTCCCAGATCACCGACTGGATGGTGACGACCATCAGGATCGGCCGGAGCATCGGCGCCAGCACCGACCGCCAGATCCGCCACTGCGAGGCCCCGTCCAGCGCGGCGGCCTCCAGCACCTCGGCCGGTACGGCGCGGATCCCGGCGTACACGGTGACCATGACGAACGGGAAGGAGCACCAGACCACTTCGAGCAGCACCAGGAAGAAGGCGGAGTATCGCCCGTACGTCCAGGAGTGGTCGCCGAGGCCGAGCAGCCGGTTCACCGGCCCGAAGTCCGGGTCGAAGAGGAACAGCCAGACCGTGGACCCGGTGACGGCCGGAGTCGCCCAGGCCCCCAGCGCGGCCAGCATCAACGCCAGCCGCGGCAGCGCACGCACGCGCGTCAGCAGCACGGCGAGCGCACAGCCGACGGCGAGCGTCGACACCACACAGCCGGCGGCGAAGAGGACGGTGGCCAGCAGCACCGACCAGAACTGGCCGTCGGAGAAGACGTCCGAGTAGTTGCCCAGCCCCACGAAGGCGGTGGGTTCACCACCACTGACCTGAGCCTGCGTGTACCGGAAGACCGAGATCAGCCCAAGCTGATAGATGGGGTAGACGAGCAGGCCCCCGAGGATCACAAGAGCGGGCGTGAGATACAGCCAAGGGCCCCATCCAGTGCCCCCATAGGGGCGCGGGGCTGTATTGAATTTGCGGCTACCGCCGCGCGGGCGCGACCAGCCACGACGGCGCCGCACCCGCCCATGCTCGGTAAGCACCCCCACCGTCGGCGTCATCCGGCGGAGCCAAACGCGTCATCCATCTTCTTCGCCGCCTCCTCCGAAGCAGCCGTCACGCTCTTCTTGCCGCTGATGACCTCCTGGAACATCGTCGGCAGCACCAGCGACGAGTCGATCTGCGACCACCCGGCAGAGGCCGGCACGAACTTCGTCCCGGCGCCCAGGGTCTGCACGAACGGCTTCACGAACGGCTCCTTGGCGGCCGCCTGGTCACGGACGTCCTTGAACGTCGGCAGAAATCCCATCGCGTCGAACATCGCCGCCTGCGTCTTCTTGGCGGTCAGCTCCTCCATCAGCTGGACGGCCAGCGTCCGGTGCGTCGTGCTCTTCAGCACCCCGATGTTGTTGCCGCCCGCGAAGGCCGGCGCGACCGAGCCGGCCGTGGCGCCCGGCAGCGGCACCACCGCGTACTTGCCCTTGACGCTCCCCGCCTCCACGGCCGTGTGGCTGAAGTCGCCCCCGATCGCCATGCCCGCCTTGCCCGCGGCGAACGCGGTGACCGTGTCGTTGCCGCCGAAGCCCGCGCACTTGGCGGCCGGACAGTTGTCGTCGCCGAAGAGGGAGGTGTACGCCTTGATGCCCTTCTGTGCGGCCGCGCTGTCGATCGCCGAGGTGTAGGAGCCGCCCTTGGCGGTGGCGAGTTCCCCGCCGTCGGCCCAGATGAAGGGCATCGCGCCGTAGGTGTAGGCGCCGCCGACGACGAGGCCGTAGAGGTCGGGCCTGGCCTTGCGGACGGCGCGGGCGGTGGAGGCCAGCTCGGCGATGGTCGTGGGCGGCTTCAGGCCGAGTTCCCTGAAGACGTCCGTGCGGTAGTAGAGGGCGCGGACGCCGACGTAGAAGGGGGCGCCGTAGACCTTGCCGGCGACGGTGACCGACTGTCTGGCCGTCGGGTCGGTGTCCTTGGCCGCGGGCCAGGCCGCGAACTCCTTGGTGACGTCGAGGAGTCCGCCGTCGTGGACGTAACCGGCGGTGTCGGTGTTGCCGTACTCCATGACGTCGGGGGCCGAGGCCGGGTCGTTGAAGGCGGCCTTGACGCGCTGCGCGCGCGTGTCGACCGGGATGTACTCCACGTCGACCTCGGTGCCGGTGTGCGCCTTCTCGAAGGCGGCGACGACCGAGTCGACGACCTTCTGCTTCGGGTCGTTGCCGACCTCCTGGAAGAGCCACACCCGCAGGGTGCCGCTCTTGTCGTCCTTGTCGGAAGCGGAGTTGGAGGAGGTCTGCGGGGCGCAGCCGACGGCCAGGAACAGGGCGCCGACGAGGAGTGCGGGGACGGGGAGCTTCATGGAATGACCCTCCGGGAGCGCGCTCAAGCATGGGGGCGTTGCAAGATATGCAACGGCTGTTTCGCTCTGCACAACACCACGGAGGCTAGGGACAACATGAACACGCCGACAAGAGGTCTCAACCACTCTGTGACCGCGCGACGCACTCCGTGCAACGCGCGGACATGACAAAGGCCCCGGAGCACGCCAAAGCGCGCCCGGGGCCTCGGAGAGCCGAGCTGTCGGACCGGCGGGTTACTTGTCCTGGCCCTCGCCGTCGCCGCCGGCGCCCATGGACTCGTAGATCTCCTTGCACATGGGACACACGGGGTACTTCTTCGGGTCGCGGCCGGGCACCCACACCTTGCCGCACAGCGCCACGACGGGGGTGCCGTCGAGCGCGCTCGCCATGATCTTGTCCTTCTGGACGTAGTGGGCGAAGCGCTCGTGGTCGCCGTCGCCGTGGGACACCTGCGGCGTCGGTTCTACGAGGGTCCCCGTACCAGTCCCGCGCTCGGGCTCAAGAGTGCTCATAAGTGCCAAGGGTACTGAAGCGCCCGGACAACGGTTGCGAGAAGGCCGACGGTCAGTTGAGCGAGGGGTCGTCCGGGTATGTGGCGACCATCGCGAGCTCGTTGCGCTGGCGGCGGAGGACCTCGCGCCAGAGCCTTTCGGGGGACGGCGAGGAGACGTCGCCGGGTTCGGACTCGACGACGTACCAGGCGCCCTCGACCAGTTCGTCCTCCAACTGGCCGGGGCCCCAGCCGGCGTAACCGGCGAAGATCCGCAGGGAGCCGAGGGCCGAGGCGAGCAGTTCCGGCGGGGCCTCCAGGTCGACCAGGCCGATCGCGCCGTGCACCCGGCGCCAGCCGAGCGGGGCGCGGTCGCCGTTCGCCCCGCCGGGGATGACCGCCACGCCGAGCGCGGAGTCCAGGGACACCGGGCCGCCCTGGAAGACGACCCCCGGCTCGCCGGCGAGGGAGGCCCAGCCCTCCAGGATGTCGCCGACGTCCACCGGGGTGGGGCGGTTGAGGACGACACCGAGGGAGCCCTCCTCGTCGTGGTCGAGAAGGAGCACCACCGCACGGTCGAAGTTCGGGTCCGCCAGGGCGGGCGTGGCCACGAGCAGCCGCCCTGTGAGCGAGGACACCTCGGTCATGCCAGACATGATCCCGCATCTTCCTCTCCCGTGGGGAGCCAATCAGGGTCCACGGGTGAATGCAGCTCAGGGCGGAAGGGAGCGCCCCCGGCGCACGGTGACGGGCGGTGACCCCATGTGTCCGGATAGGCACCGTTCGTGTTGTGACACAGCTATGACGCAGCTGGGTGGTCCTTGGGCTTACGGGAGTGGGCCGATGGGCGATTACTCTGTCTCTCCGGCCCTGCCCAACTCCATGGAACGCGAGATTCATGACCGTCAACGACGATGTCCTGCTTGTCCACGGCGGCACCCCGCTGGAGGGCGAGATCCGGGTCCGCGGTGCGAAGAACCTCGTACCGAAGGCCATGGTCGCCGCCCTGCTGGGCAGTGCACCCAGTCGGCTGCGCAACGTTCCGGACATCCGTGACGTGCGGGTGGTGCGCGGCCTGCTGCAGCTGCACGGGGTGACGGTGCGTCCGGGCGAGGAGCCCGGTGAGCTGGTGCTCGATCCGACGTACGTGGAGAGCGCGAACGTCGCCGACATCGACGCCCACGCGGGGTCCAGCCGGATCCCGATCCTCTTCTGCGGCCCGCTGCTGCACCGGCTCGGCCACGCCTTCATCCCGGGCCTGGGCGGCTGCGACATCGGCGGCCGGCCGATCGACTTCCACTTCGACGTGCTGCGGCAGTTCGGCGCGACCATCGAGAAGCGTGCGGACGGCCAGTACCTGGAGGCGCCGAAGGGGCTGCGCGGCACGAAGATCCAGCTGCCGTACCCGTCCGTCGGCGCGACCGAGCAGGTGCTGCTGACGGCCGTACTCGCCGAGGGCGTCACGGAGTTGTCGAACGCGGCCGTCGAGCCGGAGATCGAGGACCTCATCTGCGTGCTGCAGAAGATGGGCGCGATCATCGCGATCGACACCGACCGCACGATCCGCATCACCGGCGTGGACAAGCTCGGCGGCTACACCCACCGGGCCCTGTCGGACCGTCTGGAGGCCGCGTCCTGGGCGTCGGCGGCGCTGGCGACCGAGGGCGACATCTACGTCCGGGGCGCCCAGCAGCGCTCGATGATGACGTTCCTGAACACCTACCGGAAGGTGGGCGGTGCCTTCGAGATCGACGACGAGGGCATCCGGTTCTGGCACCCGGGCGGCCAGCTGAAGTCCATCGCCCTGGAGACGGACGTGCACCCGGGCTTCCAGACCGACTGGCAGCAGCCGCTCGTCGTGGCCCTGACCCAGGCCACGGGCCTCTCCATCGTCCACGAGACGGTCTACGAGTCCCGCCTCGGCTTCACCTCCGCGCTGAACCAGATGGGTGCTCACATCCAGCTCTACCGCGAGTGCCTGGGCGGCTCGGCCTGCCGCTTCGGCCAGCGCAACTTCCTGCACTCCGCGGTCGTCTCCGGCCCGACCAAGCTCCAGGGCGCCGACCTGGTCATCCCCGACCTCCGCGGCGGCTTCTCCTACCTCATCGCGGCCCTCGCGGCCCAGGGCACCTCCCGCGTCCACGGCATCGACCTCATCAACCGCGGCTACGAGAACTTCATGGAGAAGCTCGTGGAACTCGGCGCGAAGGTGGAACTGCCGGGCAAGGCACTCGGCTGACCGCCATCTCCTGGCCCCGGCCCGGGACAACACCCTCCGGCCGGGGGTCCGGGGGTCGTCCCCCGGATAGACACAGCATGGAGAAGCTCGTGGAACTCGGCGCGAAGGCAGAACTGCCGGGCAAGGCACTCGGCTGACGCCCGCAGGAGACGGTACGACGATGGGGCGGCCCCTGGTGGAGGGGCCGCCCCATCGTCATGTTCGGCGGCGTCGGCGGACGCGCCCCGAAGGGGCGCGGGGAACTGCGCGGCCAGCCACGACGGGCCCGCAGTCACCCACGGCGCTCAGGCCGCGCCCTTCGGCTCACTTGCCCTTCGCGGATTCCTTCAGCTTCGAGCCCGCGGAGACCTTCACGCTGAAGCCGGCGGGGATGTTGATCGGCTCGCCGGTCTGCGGGTTTCGCGCGGTGCGAGCGGCACGGTGGGTGCGCTCGAAGGTCAGGAAGCCGGGGATGGTGACCTTCTCGTCGCCCTTGGAGACGATGTCGCCGACGACATCGGCGAAAGCGGCCAGCACGGCGTCGGCGTCCTTGCGAGTCACCTCGGCACGGTCGGCCAGCGCGGCCACCAGCTCACTGCGGTTCATGTTGTTACTCCCGTGTTCTTCTTGCCATTGAGGCGTGCCACGCGGCGGAGCCGCATGTTGGGCCGGGACGCATCCTGCCCCCACCTGCGGCGGGAACGCCAATCCGGGTGCCGCCAATACCCTACGGGTGGGCCGAAGGAGGGGTTTCACGACGCGCCGGTCGGATGGCGTGGCAAGTTTCACAAACGTTTGCCTGGGGGCTGCCGCCCCCAGACCCCCGCATCATGCGTCTCGCGTGGTGTTTCGGCTGCCCGGCCGGTGGGGGTTGCTCGCGCAGTTCCCCGCGCCCCTACGGGGCGCTACGCGCCCTTCGCGGCCTCTCGCACCGCGCCCGCCACCGCTCCCGCGACCTTCTCGTTGAAGACGCTCGGGATGATGTAGTTCGGGTTCAGCTCGTCCTCGGTGACCACGTCGGCGAGGGCCTTCGCGGCCGCGAGCATCATGTCGGTGTTCACCGTACGGGACTGCGCGTCCAGGAGGCCGCGGAAGACACCCGGAAAGACCAGCACGTTGTTGATCTGGTTCGGGAAGTCGGAGCGGCCGGTGGCCACCACGGCGGCCGTCTGGCGGGCGATCGCCGGGTCCACCTCGGGGTCAGGGTTCGCGAGTGCGAACACAATCGCACCCTCGCCCATGGCGGCCACGTCGGCGCCGTCGAGGACGTTCGGGGCGGAGACGCCGATGAAGACGTCGGCGCCGCGCACGGCCTCCTTGAGGGTGCCGGTCAGGTTCTCGGGGTTGGTGTTGTCGGCGATCCAGCGCAGCGGCGAGTCGGCCGGGGCGTCGACGAGGTCCTCGCGGGCGGAGTGCACGACACCGTGGATGTCGGCGACGACGGCGTTCTTCAGGCCGGCCGCGAGCAGCAGTTTGAGGATGGCGGTACCGGCCGCGCCGGCGCCGGACATGACGACCCGGATGTTCTCAATCGCCTTGCCCGCGACGCGAAGTGCGTTCGTCAGGGCGGCGAGGACGACGATCGCGGTGCCGTGCTGGTCGTCGTGGAAGACGGGGATGTCGAGGGCCTCGCGCAGCCGGGCCTCGATCTCGAAGCAGCGCGGGGCCGAGATGTCTTCCAGGTTGATGCCGGCGAAGCCGGGGGCGATCGCCTTGACGATCTCGACGATCGCGTCGGTGTCCTGGGTGTCGAGGCAGAGGGGCCAGGCGTCGATGCCGGCGAAGCGCTTGAAGAGGGCGGCCTTGCCCTCCATGACGGGCAGCGCGGCCTTCGGGCCGATGTTGCCGAGGCCCAGCACCGCGGAGCCGTCCGTCACGACCGCAACGGAGTTGCGCTTGATGGTGAGGCGGCGCGCGTCCTCGGGGTTCTCCGCGATCGCCATGCACACACGGGCCACGCCCGGGGTGTAGATCATGGAGAGGTCGTCACGGTTGCGGATGGGGTGCTTGGACTGCATCTCGATCTTGCCGCCGAGGTGCATGAGGAACGTACGGTCCGAGACCTTGCCGAGGGTGACGCCCTCGATCTCGCGGAGCTGCCCGACGATCTGGTCGGCGTGGGCGGTCGAACTGGCCGCGATGGTGACGTCGATACGGAGCTTCTCATGGCCGGACGCGGTGACGTCGAGGCCGGTGACCGAGCCTCCGGAGGACTCCACGGCGGTGGTGAGCTGCGAGACGGCGGTTCCGCTCGCGGGCACCTCCAACCGGATGGTCATCGAGTAGGAGACGCTGGGCGCCGTTGCCATGGCCGACTTCCTTCGTTGTTTCACCGTGTCGCTGGTTTTGCCGTCCGATCGTCGCACCTACCGCCGGGTAGGCGTTAGCCGGGCCTGATTGCGTGCGTATTGTTCGCGCAGAAAAGAGGCCCACGTCACACGGTGACGTGGGCCTCTCTCTACGTTCATGACACCGGCCCGCCATGCTCGCCTCGCGGCAAGTGGTCGCTCGCAGCGACGAAGGTTGGGCCCGGGGGCTTGGATCGAGCCGGTGTCACGACAAGGCTAACAAACAGATCCCGCGGAGCCATTCCCGTCCGGGGAGTTCACAGAAAACCTCCAGCCGAACGGGCCTGACACCCACCCTGACGCAGACCCTGCCACCGGCCCTGCCGTCCGCCCTGCCGTCACTCCCTGAGCAGGTCCGGGACCCCCGCCGCGTCCGGTTCGTCGCGCTCGCCCGAAACCACCGTCAGCTGCTGCGTCGCCCGGGTGAGGGCCACGTACAGCACCCGCAGCCCGGCCGGCGACTCGTCGGCGATCTCCGCGGGCGAGACGACGACCGTGGCGTCGTACTCCAGGCCCTTGGCCTCCAGGCTGCCGAGGGCCACCACCCGGTCGCCGAGCCCGGCCAGCCAGCGGGCGGCCTCGGCGCGCCGGTCCATGGCGACGACCACGCCGACCGTGCCGTCGACCAGGTCCAGCAACCGCTCGGCCTCGGCGCGCACGGTCTTCTCCAGCGAGTCGCGCACGACCAGGAAGCGGGGCTCGACGCCGGTGGAGCGGACGGCCGAGGGGGACTTGGAGCCGGGCATGGCGAGGGCCAGGACCTTCGCGGCCAGTTCGGCGATCTCGGCCGGGTTGCGGTAGTTCACGGTGAGCTCGAAGCGGCGGCGCGGGCGGCTGCCGAGGGCCTCGTCGCGGGCCTCGGCCGCCTCGTCCGGGTCGGACCAGGAGGACTGGGCCGGGTCGCCGACGACCGTCCAGGTGGCGTGCCGGCCGCGGCGGCCGACCATCCGCCACTGCATCGGGGTGAGGTCCTGCGCCTCGTCGACGATGACGTGGGCGTACTCGACGCGCTCCTGGGCGAGCCGCTCGGCGCGCTCGCGCTGCGACTCCTCGCGCACCGGCATCAGCTCCTCCAGGCCGGTGAGCTGGTCCAGCGGGTCCGCCTCGCGCTTCCGCTTCGGGCGGGCGGGGGTGCCGAGGATGGCCTGGAGTTCGTCCAGCATGGCGATGTCGTGGACGGTGTGGCCGTCCCGCTTCAGGGAGCGGGCCACCCGGCGGATCTCGCCGGGGTTGAGGATCCGGCGGGCCCAGCGGCCGAGGCGCCTCTCGTCGGTCATGGCCGTGAGGACGGTCTGCGGGGTGAGCTCGGGCCACCAGGCGTCGAGGAACTCGATGAAGGAGTCCTCCGTGACGATGTCCTCGTCGAAGGAGGAGCGCAGTTCGGCGGCGAGTTCCGGGTCGGTGTGGCGGCCGGCCGCGCCGGAGCGGTTCCACAGGGCGTCCAGGAGCAGCTTGCGGGCGCGGGGGCGCAGCAGGTTGACCGGGGCCGTGCCGCCCAGCACGTTGTGTCTGACGCGGTCCAGGTCCGCGGCCTCCAGCTCCAGGCGGCGGTTGAACGCGACGACCCTGAGCCGGGTCGGTGAGTCGTTCAGCTCCAGGGCTCCGCGGGCGGCCTTGCGCAGCACCCGGAGCATCCGGGAGGAGCCCTTGGCGCGGGCGGTGGCCGGGGTGTCGTACAGGGTGGCCTCGGTGCCGTCGACGAGGGAGCCGATGGCCCGGATGGCGACCTGGCCCTCCTCGCCGAGGGAGGGCAGGACCCCTTCGGTGTACGCGACAAGGAGCGGGGTCGGGGAGACGATCAGGATGCCGCCCGCGTACCGGCGCCGGTCCTGGTAGAGCAGGTAGGCGGCGCGGTGCAGGGCGACGGCCGTCTTGCCGGTCCCCGGGCCGCCCTCGACGTAGGTCACGGAGGCGGCGGGGGCGCGGATGACCAGGTCCTGCTCGGCCTGGATGGAGGCGACGATGTCCCGCATGGTGTGGCTGCGGGCCTGGCCGAGGGCGGCCATCAGGGCGCCGTCGCCGATGACGGGCAGCGTGTCGCCGTCCAGGAAGGCGGTCAGCTCGGGGCGCATCAGGTCGTCCTCGACACCGAGGACCCGGCGGCCCTTGGAGCGGATGACCCGGCGTCGTACGACACGCCCGGGATCCACCGGAGTGGACCTGTAGAAGGGCGCGGCGGCCGGCGCCCGCCAGTCGATGACCAGCGGGGCGTAGTCCTGGTCGAGGACGCCGATACGGCCGATGTGCAGGGTCTCGGCGATGTCGGCGGTGTTGTCGGTCCGGACCGCGCCCTCGGCGGGTTCCACGGCGGTGTAGGCGCCGTCGGGCCCCTTCTTGCCGTCCTTCCCGAGGAGCAGGTCGATCCGGCCGAAGAGGAAGTCCTCGAACTCGTTGTTGAGCCGGTTCAGGTGGACGCCGGCCCGGAAGACCTGGGCGTCCCGCTCGGCGAGTGCGCCGGGCGTGCCTACCTGACCGCGTTTGGCCGCGTCGTTCATCAGGAACTCCGCCTCGTGGATCTTCTCCTCGAGGCGGCGGTACACCCGGTCGAGATGTACCTGTTCGATGCTGATCTCACGGTCTCGAACGGAGTCCTGAGCGGAGTCCTGGACGGAGTCCTGTACGGCATCCCGTTCGGAGCCGTACGAGCCGACCGCGGATTGCTGAGCCTGAGCGGCCACCGGGCCCCCTTCTGACGTGCTGGGCAGCCGTCAACCGTACGCGAAGGGGGCCCGCTGAAGCTACGCGCTGACCGAGACGAGCTTCTTGCCGTCGAAGGTCATGACCTCGAAGTGGTCGATCTGGTTGGGGGTGAAGGCGGCCCCGCCGTGCACGTAGAGGGGCTCCTTGGCCTTCGCCGACTTGGCGTCGGTGATGCCGTATCCCCAGGTCGGAACGGACCAGGAGGTCACCGTCTCGCGCTCGCCGTTCTTGCCGACGGCGATCAGCGAGCACTTCTTCGGGCCGGTGACGTTCTTGAGCTGGAGGACCGCGTGGGTGCCCCAGTCCTTCTTCTCGACGGCGACGGTGGCGCTGACGTGGGTCGTCGGGTCCGTGGCCGACTTCTTGTCGGTCATGGTCTGGAAGGCCGCCTGGGCGGGGCCCATGGCCATGTCCGTGCCGTTGTTGCCGTCCGAACCGCTGCCCAGCGCCACGCCGGCCGCCGAGCCGCCGGCGATCAGTACGATCGAGGCGGCCAGCGCGAAGACGTTGCGCCGGCTGCGGACCTTCCGCTTCTCGGAGACCTCGACGACGAGCTTCTCGACCATCCGCGGGCTGGGCTTGGCGGACAGCGACTCGCCGATGGACGGGGTACTTCCGGAACCCGGCAGATCCGCCAGGGCCGCGAGCATGGGCTCCATTCCGGCCAGCTCGTCGAGCTGCTGGGCGCACCATTCGCACCCGGCCAGATGGGCCTCGAAAGCGGTTGCCTCGGCGTCGTCGAGAATCCCCAGCGCATACGCGCCGACGGTCTCGTGCTCATTGGGCACCGGAGATTCCTGCATGGCACCAGACATACCCGAACCGCCTGTGCCGAATCCGCCGTGCCCCCCGTACACACTCATCACGCCGTCACCCCCCGCTCCTCCAGAGCCAGCTTCATCGACCTGAGGGCGTAGAACACCCGCGAACGCACGGTGCCGCTGGGTATACCCAGCGTTTCGGCCGCCTCGTTGACGGTACGCCCCTTGAAGTACGTCTCGACGAGCACCTCCCGGTGGGCCGGGGTCAGGTCGTCGAGCGCGTCAGACAGCGTCATCAGCCACAGCGCCTTGTCGATCTCGTCCTCCGCGGGGATGACCTCCAGCGGCGACGGATCGACCTCCTGCGGCCGGGCCTGCCGGCTGCGGTGACCGTCGATGACGATGCGGCGAGCGACCGTCACCAGCCAGGGGCGTACCGATCCGGTAGCTCGATTGAGCTGTCCGGCGTTCTTCCAGGCACGGATGAGTGTCTCTTGCACGACGTCCTCGGCGCGTTGCCGATCACCGGCGACCAGCCGAAGGACATACGCAAGGAGAGGTCCGGCGTGCTCTCGGTAGAGGGCACGCATCAGCTCCTCATCGGGCTCCGAGGGCTGGGACATGCGATGTCGGGCCCTCGATCCACGTTCATTGGCCACGGCCGCATCCTTGCGCACGCCCACCTCCGGTGTCCGGGGGTTCCCCCAGTCGGTCGCTCCCCCACCGGTACGGAAGTGACTCGCGGCGTGTTCAACAAGACCCCACATTTTTCCGCGAGGTGACATGACGAGCGGGACATGACCCCACATTCCCACCGCGTGATCTTTACATTTCCGACACAACGTCGAAGGCGGCCGGGTTGCCCGTACGCGCCAGTCATCAAACGAAGTGTTGTCGAAATCACTTTCGCGGAGCTTCGATGAAGATCCGGCAGAAGCCGCGAATAGGACGGGAGTTGAGCCGCGGGGTGACGGCGGTCACGCGCGTTCACGCGTGTTCACGCACGTTCAGGCACGTTCAGGCACGGGCGAGCGCGGCTCGGCGCCGGTGCCGGGCCACCCGCTCCCGGTTCCCGCAGACCTCGCTGGAGCACCAGCGGCGCCTGCGCCCTCGGGAGGTGTCCAGGTACACGAGGGGGCAGTTGTCGCCCTCGCACTCCCTGATCGCCGCCCGGGCCACCGGGTCGGTGAGCAGCTCCACGGCGTCCCGGGCGACGGCGGCGAGCAGCGCGGCGCACTCCGGCGGGCCGGCCAACTCCCGCACCAGAAGTCCGTCTTCGCCGGGTACGGCGCGCGGGGCCGGGGGCGCGGCGGCACGGGCGAGGTCGTTGACGCGGCCGAGCGCGAGGTCGTACGGCCGGACCATCGGCGTGTGCCGGCCGCGTACCGACTGGCCCACGTGTACCCGCAGTTCACGGAAGGCGACGAGCCAGCCGGCGTCGGCGTGGGCCAGCGGGGTGCCCGGCGGGACGAGCCCGGATCCGGTGATCCAGGCCCGCAACGGTTCCAGCCCGTCGAGCCGTTCGCCGGGATGCGTGGTCGCGAGCAGATCGAGACAGATCCGCCCGGCGTCGAAGCGCAGCTCGTACGGGGCCGCGGCCGTACCCAGTGCCATGTGCCTGTCACCGCCTACGCCTAGGACAGGGGAACCGTTCTGTTCACAGTGCCCGGTGCGGCGGGCGGCCGGAAGTCCTCGTACCGGTGTTCCGCCGTTCCGCGGCGTTCCCGTGCGACCCCGCTCCGGGCGGGGACGCCGGTGCCCGGAACGCGGGCCGTCCCCGTTCGGTCCGGATACCCCGGCCGGCCTCGCCGCCCCCGCTCCCGGCCGTGACGCTGTCTCCTGCGAACGCACAGCGAGCCGCCCCAGGGGGGACCTCGCCGGGGGACGGCGGTTCAGAAAGGACACGTTCATGACCATGCGCACCCGGGTCGTCGCGATGGCGGCGGCCGTACTGCTGGGCGCCACGGGCATCGCTCTGGCACCCGCCGCGAGTGCCGCCTCGTACCACGGCATCAACGGCGGCGGCTCCGTCCTCGACGACTGGCAGGACGAGGAGCAGATCGGCGTCGACGACTACGCCAACAGCAACGCCACGGCCCTGTGGCAGACCGTTCTGTGGGCGGACGGCGCCCAGTGGCAGGACGACGACGGCATCTCGCACCCCTTCGAGAAGGCCCAGATCGACGGCACGTTCGGCGACGAGACCGAATCGGCCACCCAGTGGTGGCAGGCGCACTTCAACCTGACGGACAGGGACGGCGTCGTCACCGAGGACACCTGGACGTCCGCCCAGAGCAGGCTCACCGGCCCGCCCGGAAACGGCACCGTCACGTACAACGGCGTCCGGAAGGGCACCTTCAAGCGGGTCGGCATCAAGTACCGGGTACGGATCAAGGGCGCCGGCTCCTGGAAGACCGCGTACTACGACAAGCTCGGCTGAGCACGCCGCCTGGGCGGGCGGCCGCAGAGCCGTCCGCCCTGCGGGGCAGCGCCCACCACAGCCCGGCGGCCAGCAGCGCGGCGAGCGCGGACGCGGCGAGGGCGGCGGTCCGCCACCGCCGCTGTCCTATGGAGGGCTTGGCAGGCTCAACGGGCCGGGCGGGCCCGGCGGGCCCTGGTGCCGCTTCCGCCGCCGGCTCCGACGCGCCCTGCGGCCAGGCCTGTTCGGCCAGCTCCCACAGCGCCAGCAGCCGCGCCTGGTCCCCGCCGGCCAGTCGGCCCAGCATCTGTGTCGCGCCCCTCGGCGGCAGTCTGTCGCCGTTCAGATAGCGCTGCCAGGACGACTTGCTGTACGCGGTGCGCCGGGCGAGTCCGGCGAGGCTGAGTCCGGTACGGCCCTTCAGGACCCGCAGTTGCTCGACCAGATGCCGGGCCTCGCGCGGCAGCGTGGCCGGCAAGGGCTGCCAGCGTGTCATGTTCCGTCCCCCCGTGTGCCGTGGTCCGGCGTCAGCGTGCCGCCCGGCCGGAGAGATCCGGCAGAGCGCACGGCCGCGGACCCGGGGCACGGACCGTCGCACGTGCGCGGCCGCACGGGACGGCCCGGCGCGCCCGGGAAGGAACGGACCGGAGTGGCGGGCCGGAAGCCGCCCGCTACGACCCATTGCCCGGCTGCGCTCCCCAGAACGTCGTACGACGGCCGGCCGGTCCGCTCATCCCCCGTGCCGCGGAACCGCCGCACACGGGCTCAGCCGCACACGGGCTCGGCCGCACATGGCTCACCCGCGCGTGGCTCAGCTGCGCAGGGCGAGGGCGAGTTGGGCGTCGACGGCGGACATCGTGGTCAGGCTTCCGGAGCCGACCCGGACGTTGGGCGCGGTGCCGTTTCTGCGTGGATCGCTCGGCCGCCTGGGAGAGGGCCGACCAGTCGTTCTCGAAGTCCAGGCCCGACACCGTGATCATGCTGCCGCCGCTGTTGGAGCCGTTGCTGCTGACCTCCGACTGCCGCCCCGAGCGCCAGGCACGGCCCTGCCCGAGGGCCTGGCCCAGGTTGTAGGAGATGTAGTCGAACCGGGCCGCCTCGGCGAAGGCCTGGACGAGGATCAGCATGGACCGGGCCTGGACCTGCTCGCTCGCGACGGTCGCGTTGTCGAGGTTGCTGATCGCGTTGCGGATGGCCCCCTGGTTGATCTCCAGGACTCCGCGGTCGTTGACGCTCGCGGCACGCTGCATGTCCGCGTAGTTGAGCCAGTTCCGCTCGACGACACGGTCGTTGCGGACCACGCCCGGGTAGGGGTTGGCGGGCCCGCCGAACCGGTAGTAGCGGTTCTCGCCCAGGTTGCGGTAGCCCTCGACGTACAGGTTCCTGGCGTTGAACACGAGGCTCACCTGGTCCCCCGCCCGGTTGGCCAGGATGACGTCGAAGTAGTCGTTGTTCGCGGAGGTCAGGACGATGTTGTCGTAGAGCCGGGAGGAGCCGGCCCGGCAGCGGATCCGCTCGACGACACCGTCGTAGGCCCGCTTGAAGTCCTCGGCGTCGGCGGCCGAGAGGTCGTGGCTGGTGCCGTCGCTGACCTTGTCGGAGGCGACGGTCCGGATGTCGCCGAGCGCGGTGGACCGCGGGGCCGGGGCGCCGTTGGCGTCGGCGAGGAGGACGGCTCCCGCCAGCAGCGCGGGGAGCAGTGCCGTGGTGCCGAGGATGCTGCCGCCCATCGCCGTCCTGGCCCCGCGGCTGGACGTGGCGGACGCGGCCCTGGCCCTGGACCACGGCGTGGCCAGCTACCTGCTGGAGCCGCAGTGCCCGGACCTGTTCACCGTCGCCCTGCACTACACCTCGCGGGGCGGGAGCATCCTGGCCTCGCCGGTGGCCGCCGACTGGGTGAGGGCCCGGTCGGTGCGGGGGACGCGGGTGACCGCCGGCCCGGAGCCGGATCTGGCCCGCCGGCTCACCCGGCGCGAGCGGCAGGTCGTCGAACTCCTGACCACCGGGCTGGGGGTCCGGGAGATAGCCGGTGCGATGTTCCTGACCGAGAAGACGGTCAGGAACTACCTGAGCCGCGTGTACCCGAAGCTGGGCGTGCAGTGCCGGTCCGACGCGATCCTGCGCTGGCTCGGCCGCCTGGAGCCGGACACGCCGGACGCCGGACCGCCCTGATGAGTGTTCAAACGGGTGCCCAAATCGGTGTTCAAATCGGTGTTCAACACGGCGAGGACCTCTTTCGGAAGCCGTTCCTGTGGGGTGCCTCGATCATGCCGGGCCGCGGCCACCGCGAAACAGAGTCACCTGCCTCCGTCACGGGGCGGCAGCGGACCGAACCGGCCGTCCGTCTCAGACGTCCGCGTACTTCGTGTCCGCCGCCGGGTCCAGGGCGAGCCGGTACCCCCGCTTGACGACGGTCTGGATCAGCTTCGGCGCGCCCAGGGCCGTACGGAGGCGGGCCATCGCCGTCTCCACCGCGTGCTCGTCGCGGCCCGCGCCCGGCAGGGCCCGGAGCAGTTCGGCGCGGGCCACCACCCAGCCCGGGCGCCGGGAGAGCGCCCGCAGCAGGGACATCCCGGCCGGCGGTACCGGCTTCAGCGCGCCGTCGACGAGGACGGCGTGCCCCCGGATCTCGACGCGGTGGCCTGCGATGGGCAACGCCCGGGCCCGCGAGGGCAGTTCCTGGCAGAGCAGCTGTACGAGGGGGCCGAGCCGGAAGCGTTCCGGCTGGATGGTGTCGACGCCGAGGGCCTGGAGCGGCAGGGCCGTCACAGGTCCGACGCAGGCGGGGACGACGTCGTGGCCGAGGGCGGCGAGCAGGTCGCCGAGCAGCCCGCGGTGCTCGGCGCGCGAGATCAGCGAGGCCGCGGCGGGCGCGCTGGTGAAGGTGATCGCGTCGACCGAGCGGGAGACGACGGCGTCGAGGAGCCGGTCCACCGGCCCGAGGTCCTCCGGCGGCATCCACCGGTACACCGGCACCGGCACCACCTCCGCGCCCGCCACCCGCAGCGACTCCACGAACCCCGGCAGCGGCTCACCGTGCAGCTGTACGGCGACCCGGCGGCCGTCGACGCCCTCCTCCAGGAGCCGGTCGAGCACCTCGGCCATGGACTCGGACGACGGCGACCACTCCTCGGTCAGCCCGGCGGCCCGGATGGCCCCCTTGACCTTGGGCCCCCGGGCCAGCAGCTCCACGTCCCGCAGCCGCCCGAGCAGCTGCTCGCCGAAGCCCCAGCCGTCGGCGGCCTCGACCCACCCCCGGAACCCGATCGCGGTGGTCGCCACCACCACGTCCGGCGCCTGGTCGATGATCTCCTTCGTGGCGGCGAGCAGCTCCCCGTCGTCGGCGAGCGGCACGATGCGCAGGGCGGGGGCGTGCAGCACGGCGGCACCGCGCCGCTGCAGCAGTGCCCCGAGCTCGTCGGCGCGGCGCGCGGCCGTGACCCCCACGGTGAACCCCGCGAGAGGGCCGTGCGGACCGGGGTCCGGTCGCTGCTGTTCCTCGTCCATCGCCATCGCTGCTCTCCTAGCTGACCCGCATGCCGAACGAGCCTGTCAACGGTGCGTGACAGGCTCGGTTCGGGTTGATGTCACCGGTGTTACGTCACACTTCGACGTAGCTGAGCTGCGCCTTTGCCTCAGTGGCGGCCGTGGCCTGCTCCCGCACGGCCGGCCGGCGAAGGTATACGGCCCAGGTGACGGCGAAGCACAGGCCGTAGAAGACCAGGAAGGCGACGAAGGCGCCGGTGCCGCTGCCGTAGGAGAGGTAGGACTGCCGGAAGGCGAGGTTGATGCCGACGCCGCCGAGCGCGCCGACCGCGCCGATGAGCCCCATGGAGGCCCCGGACAGCCGCCGCCCGTAAGCCGCCGCCTCCTCCCCCTGCAGGCCCTTGGCGAGGGCCTTGGCCTGGAAGATGCCGGGGATCATCTTGTACGTCGAGCCGTTGCCGAGCCCGCTGAGCACGAACAGCACGACGAAGACGGTCACGAACATCGGCAGCGACTTCTGCATGCTGGCGACGACGAGGAGGGCGGTGGCGGTGGCCATGCCCACGTAGTTCCAGAGGGTGATCCGCGCCCCGCCGTACCGGTCGGCGAGCCAGCCGCCGACGGGCCGGATGAGGGAGCCGAGCAGCGGGCCGATGAAGGTGAGGTAGGCGGACTGGAGCGGCGTACGGCCGAACTGGACCTGGAGCACCTGCCCGAAGGCGAAGGCGTACCCGATGAACGACCCGAACGTCCCGACGTAGAGGAAGGACATGATCCAGGTGTGGCCGTCCTTGGCGGCGTCGATCGCGGCGCCGGTGTCGTTCTTCACGGTGGCGAGGTTGTCCATGAAGAGCGCGGCGAGGACGGCGGCGACGACGATCAGCGGGATGTAGATGCCGAGCAGCACCCGCGGCCCGCCGCTCGCCCCGATGATCGCGAGGGCGACCAGCTGGATGACGGGCACGCCGATGTTTCCGCCACCGGCGTTCAGCCCGAGCGCCCACCCCTTCTTCTTCAACGGGAAGAAGGCGTTGATGTTGGTCATGCTGCTGGCGAAGTTACCGCCGCCGATCCCGGCCAGCAGCCCCACGAGCAGGAACGTGTCGAAGGACGTCCCCGGCTTCATCACCGCGAACGCGGCGACGGTCGGGATGAGCAGCAGCCCGGCGCTGATGATCGTCCAGTTCCGGCCGCCGAAGACCGCGACGGCGAAGGTGTACGGCACCCGGACGACCGCGCCGACGAGCGTGACCATCGAGGTCAGCAGGAACTTGTCGGCCGGGGTGAGCCCGTACTCCGGGCCCATGAACAGCACCAGAACCGACCACATGGTCCAGATCGAGAACCCGATGTGCTCGGAGAGGACGGAAAAGATCAGGTTCCGCCGGGCGACCTTCTCACCGGTCGCGTTCCAGAACGTCTCGTCCTCCGGATCCCACTCCTGGATCCAGCGACTGTGTGAGGTAGGGGCTGGGGCTGTCATGACGCCTCCACGGTGCTCCGCGTGCTCGGTCTGCTACGAGTGACTAGGCCACGAAGGTAGGGAGGCGTCGTTTCCGCGCTGTGGCTGTGGGTGACCGGAAGGGAACGTTGCTCTCACCCTGCCGGGAGGCCCGGTGAGAGGTCGGGGACCGGGGGCGGCTCAGCGGGAGGGGTACGGAGGCTGCTGGGTCTGCTGGTGGTAGGGGCCGGGGGCGTACGGACCCGGGGGCTGCCGAGGAGCGGCGTACGGCCCGGCGGGCTGCTGCGGCGGGGCGTAGGGGCCGGGGGTGTGGGGCACGGGCGGCTGCTGACCGTAACCGGGGGCGGGGGC
Organism: Streptomyces sp. NPDC058457; assembly: GCF_042720695.1. Lineage (NCBI taxonomy): Bacteria > Bacillati > Actinomycetota > Actinomycetes > Kitasatosporales > Streptomycetaceae > Streptomyces > Streptomyces sp. NPDC058457. Next base: position 34,041 of record NZ_JBHXLU010000022.1, read on the forward strand.
GGAGGCGGAGGCGGAGGCGGCGGGGGGTTGGCCGCCGTAGGGGCCCTGACCGCTCTGGCCGCCATACGGGCCGTAGGGACCGGCCTGCTGCTGGGGCTGGTACTGGGGCTGCTGCATCGGGCTCGGCTGCATGGGCATGGGCATGGGCACAAGCATGGGCATGGGCGTGCCGGGCGGCAGGTACCGCACCCGCCCGCCCTCATCCGTCACCGGCACGAACCCGGCGGCCTGGAGCCGCTGCGCGAACTTGGCGTTGCGCCCGCGCGTGACGAAGAACCCGAGCCCCATGACTGCCATGAGGAGGACCCACACCACACCGGAGACGACGAAGGCACCCGCACTCCCGCCGGCACGCGCCGCGGCAAGCACCAGCCCGAGGGTGATGCCACCGGCCCCGAGCAGCATCCGCTTCTCGACGTTCTTCCCGGTGAGGTCGAACTGGATCCGGGCCTTGAGGAGTTCGACGGCATCGGGCACGAGGGGCGGCAGCGAGACACCGTCGGCGGCGTTCGGGTACTGCGCCCAGTTCTGCGCGGCGCGCGCCCGCCCCTGGGGGCTGCGGTCGGGCACGATCAGCAGCTTGAGGACGTTGTTGCGGGAGCCGGTGTGACGGGCGTCGGCGTACTCGTACCCGAACTGCTGGGCGACGAAGGCGAGCCGGGCGAGCTTCTTCACGGAGGCCCAGGCGTTGGTGAGCTCGACGGGCTCGCCACTGGCCATCAACTGGAACATCTTCCGCACTTGCCGCGCACTCATCGCATCCGCTCCCCGTGTCCCCGTGTCCCCGTGTCCCCGTGATCTGCGTGATCCACCTGATCCGCGTGTAGCTCTGTAGGCGACAGCATCGCACTCTTCGCTTCCGCAACCGAGGCAGTTTTCCACGCGACCAGTCCCCTTCATCTACGACTGGCTGGAATGCCGCACCCGGTGAGCTTCCGTCGACGTGCAGATGATCCGGATACCTTTGCATTCGGTCCGAAGCGGGCTGCTGCAGAACCGCGGCAGCCGGGCTTGCGACGGTCACTTCCAGTGCAGCGACTTGGCGACCGCCTCGAACAAGTCGACCATGGCATCGGCGAACACGTCCAAGGACGTCGAGAACGTGAGCAGCAGGACCGCCCGGGTGTTCGGCACACTGACCGCATAGTCCACCACGGTCACGGGTAGTTGGTTGCCGGTCGGGTCTTCGGCGTCCGGAACCTTACGGGTACGCCGCATCGTCGCGGGACCTGCGAAGGGGAGAACGACGTCGGCGATCTGCTGGGATCGGCCCTTCGCTTCGAGGCGGACGTCCTCCCCGCCCGGGACCACTGTGACGAGGAGCGAAGAGGACAGCGGCACCGGACCGATGGTGGTCGTCGAGATGTAAAGTTCGACGCCACCGTTCTCGTGACCTTCCTCCGCACGCGCGTTTACGGCCTTGATGAATTCCCGCTTGAGGAGCACGGCGTCGTCCTGGCCCTCGAAGACCCGCTCGGCCAGTGCGCGAATGGGCGCTTTCCAGCTGTCGGGTTCGAGAGGAATCCTGAACCAGCCGTCCGGAACGAGCAGTCCGTAGTCGCTCGGAGGGAGAATTTCTCCGTCGGTACGGCCGTCGGCGGCGACGTCTGGCATTCCTCACCCTTCCTTGGTCTCGGCGAGCTCCAGCGACTCGGCCAGCGTCTGCGCCAACTCCAGGAGCGCTTCGCTGAAGACGAGGTTGGTCCACGACATCCGGAAGACAAGGATGTTGTCGACCTGTGACGGAATCACCGCGTAGGTGACCGTCTCCATCATCGTCTTCTTCTTGAAGAGCGAACCGGTCTCGACCGCGAGGAGTTCCTGGACTCGGACGCCGGGCCCGGCCGGAAGGTTCACCTCGGACACGCTCCGGCGCTCGGGCGACGTCGGAAGGACGGCTTCCAGGAGATCAGGAAGACGGTTCGTGGACCGATATCCGTCGCCGTCGTAGTCGTGGACCTCGTAGACGGCGGTCAACGCTTTTGCCGCGTCGATCACGTAGGCATAGGCGAAAGTGGGGTCACCCAGGTCAGCCGTGGCCGCCACCCGGGCCAGTACGGAGGCCAGTTCGCGTACTTCGCTTCGCGGAGCGTCTGCGCCCAAGTACTGCCGGGCAGCCTGCTTGGCCCACTCCCCGAACTCCGCACTCTCTCCAACGGGAAGTCTGATACTGCCTTCGGGTTCAGAGATCAGGCACTGCCACATCGCTTCGTCACTCACTCGGAATTCCTCCTGGCCGTCACGAACCCGCCGTCCAAGCGGTCTTCCACTTGTTGTACGGATTATCCCATTCCATGAGGCCCTGGAGCTTGTCGTTCCCGTCGATGGCGGTCGCCGCGGCAGTGTAACCGAGCCACCTCTGCCCAGCGGATCGCACATAGTCGGTGAACTTCACACCGCCCATACTTTCGAACTTTCCGAGAATCGGCACCTCTTTGAGCGCCTTGCTGGATTCGACCCACTCCGGATTACCGAAGGGCCGGGCTCCCCGCCAAGCATCCTTTCCGAAGAGCTTCCCCACGTCCTTGAAGTCCTTGAGTCCCTTCACGGCGTCCGCCGTGTCCTGATAGATCACCTTGGGATTAAGGACGTGCTTGAACTCCCCGAGCTTCCCGAAGGCTCCCGGCAGGTCGCCCGCGAGTCTCCGTGACGCCTCTTCGGCGGCTTGGTTCGCGACCTTGGTGGCCTTGCCTTTCAGCGTGTTGGCCGCCTTCACCGATCTGCCGGACAGCGAGTTGGCGGCGAGGTAGTCCGCCCTGGCGGAGCGGCTCGCCGTCTGCACTCCCCGCACGCCTGCCGCAGCCGCCTTGCCCGCGCTCAGCGCGGCGCGGCCCAGCCCGAGCGTGAGCAGGGCCACGCCGTCCAGAACCAGGTCGGCGATGCTCGCGTCTCCCGAGAAGACGAGCACCAAGTGACAGGCGAGGGACACCACCGTCGCAAGCAGGGCGATCGCGTCCAGTACACCCGCCAGTGCCCAGCCGATCACCGGGATCCAGCCCACCAGGAGAGAGGCGAGGGCGCAAGCTGTCGCCACCCAGCCGGCGATGTCCGCGATGCTCTTGAGCGCCCCCTTGATGTTCTCCCAGGTGGAGTCCTTCAGTTTGTCGTGGTCGATGAGCGCCTCAAGGGCCCGGGCCGCCTTCTCACCGGCCCGGTTACGGGCGTTCTTGGCGGCGTGCACCCGCTGGATGGCGTCCTGGACACGACCGTCGACCTCGTCCCGCTTCGTGGTCAGCTCGTGCTTCTTCTGCTCGTAGTCGCCCGCGGACTTGTCCAGGGCGTCGAGCGACTTGTCGAGACGGTCCCGCTCCTCGCGGTCGCGCTCGGCGTCATTACGGGCCTTGTCCGCCGCCTGCTGGGAGGACGCCAGGACGGAGGCGTACTTCTCATCCGACCGGTCCGTCTGCTCGCCCAGGAGGTCGGCAGCCGTCTCGAAGCGGTCCAGGACCTTCTTCAGCCGTCCGACGGTCCCCTCGGCCGTCTTGCGGAACTCCTCAGCGGCGTCGCTCTGCCAGCCGTCCACTCCGCAGAGAGCTTCGATGTTGCCGGTCTGTCTTCTGATGGCATCGGCCACCGAGCGGAACCGCCGGCCCAGCTTCGCCACGGCCTCGGGGTCCCCGGACACCGGGTCGGAGTCCAGCTCGACCGGTGACCAGTCCTTCGGTCGGGACATCATCCCCCTTGCCTCTGGGGCTTCTTCCCCTGCTCGCGGACCGCGTTGGCGAGGTCGGTGTCTATCTGCTCGTAGGCCTGGGCCGCGGCCTTCGTGATGGCCGCAAGCTTGGCCAACTCCCCTTCGAGCTTCCCCCGCTTGTAGTCCCAGTTGTCAGCAAAGTCATCGAGCCGGTCCGTGAGCTCCTCGTGACCGACGACCTCTCGGCTCCAGCCGTACTTGTCCTTGTCGTCGAGCCCTTGCAACTCCTCGACGATCTTCCCGATGCCCGTTGCAACGTTCTTGAGCACGTCGAGATCGTCGATCCTGGTCCTGTCACCCACGGCGCCCCCTACGGCCGGAAGGCTCCGGCCGGCCCATCGCTCACCTGTTGACGGACTGGATCTCCTGCACGATGACATCCTGGGTGGCCCCGAAGGTCCCGTCATCCAGGGGTCCGCCCGTATCTCCCGTGCCCGTCCAGCTGATATGCCAGGTGATCGTGGCCTTGAGCGGGTACGAGCCCGTGCCCGAGGACCGCAGGTACTTCACCCCACAGGGTGGCGTCTCGCCGGCTTTCCCCTTGGCGTAGGCCTCTCCGATGCTGCCGTTCTTGAACTCACAGACACCCGAGGCCGGATACGTCACCGCATCCGAGGTTCCGGGGTCGATTTTGAGGGAGTACGGCGTAGCGGTGGTCGTGGCGCTGATGCCCAGCGCGGGAACGGACGCGGTGACGGAGACCGGCTTGAACTCGGCACCATCCAGCCAGGCCCAGGTGGGAAGGTTGACCTTCGTCTTGTCCGCCGGTGCCAGGGTCACCTTCGTACCGGGGACGCGGATCTGGTTGTAGGCGAGTTGCGAGAGGATCTCCGGAGTGACCGCCTGGGGTACGTCCGCCGGCGGCTTGTCACCCGTGTCCACCCAGAAGATGGGCTTCGTGCAGTCGAGCGCGCCGGGGTCCCCTTCACGACCCGGCGTGACATACGAGTCCCACCAGTAGCCCTTACCGGCCTTGTCCTTGTTGAAGTCCGTGTACGGATTCCCGTTGACATAGCGGTCGCGCTGCTGAGCATCCCACTCGTAGCCCGTGGAGTCGGCCTCCCAGATCGGGGTCAGGTAGGCCTCGAGCTCATCAGGCGAGTACTTGGGCGCGTAGTAACAGGCCGGCGGCGTCCAGTTCGTGGTAGGAGTCACCGCGCCGGTCGATGCCCCGGAACCATTCTTGGAGAGGTCGTAGACGACGCCTGCCGTCGCTGAAATATTGCCCTTTTTATCACTTCCGCCGGAAGTGTTCGTATTAGGGTCGCCATTCGTGCTGCCCCCGGGCCCGTAGCCCGCGAATGCCTGCGTGGGGCAGGCCAACAGAGCCACTGCGGCAAGTATGACAATTGCCGAGTTCCGGAACTTCATGGCTGGCATACGGAGCTCCCCCGCTGCGACGTCAGCTTCTCGGTGATCCAGACACCCTGCTTGTTGAGCTGAAGCAGGCTGCTGTAGAGGACGTAGTCGTCCTTCGAGGCCTTGGTGACCTCCGTCTTCCCGGTCTTCAGGCTCTTGTTGTAAGCCTTGGTCTGATCCTCGCAGTAGACAAGACCTGCGGTCCCGTCGTCGTTGATCTGAACCTTGGCATCGAAGTAGCGCTTGGCTCCGGTGATCCGGCCCTTGTAGTCCACGAACTCCTGGATGAACTTCTGGCTGCCCGCAGCCGCCAAGCCCTCGGAGTAGAAACGGTAGGCCTTGTCGAGCGGAGCCTGCTTGGCGATCGCCATGTCCACAGCTTTTATGAACTGCTCAGTGTCGCTGAGGACAGCGTCCTTCTTCTCGTCACCCGTCTTCGCCCACTCGAATGTGTACGTCAGATCCGACGGCAACGTGATCTTCGGACGGCCGACGGTCGTCCCCGAAGCCGAAGCACTCGGCGAAGTCGAAGCCGACGCCCCCGTGTCCGCGCCCGCGATCTTGTCGTTCGACTTGGAGCCGTCTCCGTCACCCCCACCGCACCCGGCAAGCAGCAGTGCGGCCGTCACACCGGCGGTGGCTGTCGTGAGCAGGCGGGAACGGCGGGTCACGGTGGGCTCCTGGTGGGGCGGTTGGGGTCTGCGAAGCAGCGAATACGCTATCGGGGTCCATCCGGAATGCACCAGAGCGATTTGCTGCACCCCAGTCGCATGAAACGCGCACGGCACATCATAGTCGGGCAACTCACCACCCTCACCTCAGCTTTGGTGCCGTCCCGTGACATCGGCGTGCCCGTCACTTGGCCCCCGCAAAGGGCTACCGACCGGGCCAGGCCGCCCGACGACGGGATGACCCCCACGTTCGGCCGAGGCGCCGACTCAAGCCCGGACAAACCCCCCTCGGTGCACCAATGCACACTCTGAAGACACTGACAGCTCCCGTCGACCGCTCCCGGAGCGGCCTTCACTTCAAACTCACGGGACCTGTAACTTCACGTGTGCACAGGTTTGTTGACGGGGCGTACGCGACGGGGGTTGCGGGACATGGCGGGGTATCGGCCGGCGGACTGGCATCCACTCGACCTGGACAGGGACCCGACCCCGGGCGACCCGCAGCGCGTCCGCACCCTGGCCACGCAGCTGCACGACTTCGCCGACGACGTCTCCGACGCGCTGCGCCTGGTGAAGGGTATGGCCGGTGAGGACACGCTCCTGCAGTGGGCGGGCAAGTCGGCGGAGGTGTTCAAGGAGCAGTTCAAGGACGTTCCGAAGAACCTGAAGAAGCTGAAGAAGTCGTACGAGATGTGCGGCGACGCGCTGGCGGACTACTGGCCGAAGCTGGAGCGCGCCCAGGCCCTGGCCGACAAGGCCCTCGCCAAGGCGAAGGAGGCCCAGTCCGACCTCTCCTCTGCCAAGTCCCGGCTCTCCTCGGCCGATTCCTGGGTGACGCGGGCGTCGAAGGAAGCCGACAAGTACAAGGACGACCCCACCGGCAGCAAGTCGGACGGTGACAAGCCGGACGAGGGGAAGGTCCGGGCCGCCACCCGGGACGTGCAGAGCGCCAAGTCGGCGCACAGCAAGGCCCAGTCGGACGTCAGCGGCGCGCAGAGCGCCCTCGACGCGGCGAAGAAGATGGCCGAGGACGCGCGGAAGATGCGCGACGACGCGGCGGGTGAGGCGAAGCGGAAGATCGACGAGGCCTCGGACGCGGGGATACCGAACCGGCACTGGTGGCAGGACGTCGGGCACTGGTTCGAGGACAACTGGGACACGATCGTCACGGTCTGCAAGGTGGTCGTGGCGGTCGTCGGGATCATCGCGATGATCATCGGCGGGCCCATCCTCGGTGCGATCGTGCTCGTCGCCGCTCTCGTCGTGCTCGCCGACACGCTCTACAAATACTCCAAGGGACAGGCGTCTCTATGGGACGTGGCGTTCGCCGCGCTGGACTGCATACCCGGCGGCAAGGGCATCACCAGCCTCGGCAAACTCGCCAAGGGCGTGAAGGAGATGAAGTTCCTCAAGGGCGGCCTCAAGGCCATGGCGGAGAGCCTTGGCAAGAAGGGGCTGCGCAAGGAGGCCGACGATGTGCTCGCCAAGAGCAAGCCGGGCAAGGGGCGGTGCCTCAACGGCGACCCCATCGACATGGTCTCCGGCGAGATGTACATGGCCGAGACCGATGTCGAGCTATCCGGGCTGCTTCCACTTCTCCTACGGCGCACCCACCTGTCCACCTACCGTGCGGGCCGTTCCTTCGGCTCGTCGTGGGCCTGCACGCTCGACGAACGCCTGGAGCTGGACGACCGAGGAGCGGTCTTCGCCACCGAGGACGGCATGATCCTCGTCTATCCCGTGCCGGAACCCGGGGCGTCGGTACTGCCGGCGGAGGGGCCGCGGTGGCCGCTGGACTGGGACGGCACTTCCGGTGCCCCGGTGCGGATCACCGACCCGCTCACCGACGTCACCCGCCATTTCGCCCCGCCGCAGCGGCCCGGACCCATCGACGAGCCGTTCACCCTGCTGCTCACGGCGATGACGGACCGCAACGGCTACCGGATCGACTTCGACCGTGATACCGACGGCACACCGGTGGCCGTACGTGACTCGGGCGGCCGCCACCTCCATGTGGACACCGACGGCGGGCGCGTCACCGCGCTGCGCCTGCGCAATCCTGAGGACGGCCCTGGGGGCACGGTCCTGCGGCGCTTCGACTACAGCTCCTCCGGCGATCTGACCGGCGTCCACGACTCGGGCGAGCTGCCCATGAGCCTCGCCTACGACTCCCGCGGGCGCATCACGTCGTGGACCGACCGCAACGGCTACCACTACTGCTTCGGCTACGACGGGCTGGACCGGTGCGTCCGGGGCGAGGGTGCCGACGGCAGCCTGTCCTGCACTGTGGAGTACGACGACGAAGCGCGTGAGACGCGCTACACGGACGCGCTCGGCCAGACCACGACGTACCGCTACAACGAGCTCTACCAACCGATCGCCGTGACCGACCCGCTCGGGCACACCGAGCTCTCCGAGTGGGACCGTTTCGGACGGCTGCTCGCACGCACCGACCAGCTGGGCCGCACCACTGGCCTCACTCTTGACGCCCACGGCCAGCCGACCCGGATGGAGCGGCCGGACGGCACCGTCATCGAGGTGGCCTACAGCGACGAAGGTCTGCCCGTCGCCGTCACGGAGGCCGACGGGGCGCGCTGGGAGTGCACGTACGACGACCGGGGCAACCTGCTCACCAGCACCGATCCGCTCGGCGCGGTGAGCCGCTACACCTATGACGGGCGCGGCCACCGGACCGCACGGACCGACGCGCTCGGCAACACCTTCCGTTTCGACACCGACGAGGCGGGGCTGCCTGTCCGGGTCGTGGACCCACGCGGCAGCAGCGTCACCGTGCACCGGAACGCGTTCGGCCGCATCGTCCGGATCGATGACCCAGTCGGCGGGACTCTCCGCCAGGGATGGAGCCCAGAGGGCCGGCTGCTGTGGCGCGAGCACGCCGACGGCGGCCGGGAGACGTGGTCGTACGACCCGCAGGGCAACCTCACCGAGCACCGCAACCGCGGCGGGGCCACCACCGCCTTCGCGTACGGCCCGTTCGACCTTCCCAGCGCCAGGACCGATCCGGACGGCACCCGCTACCGCTTCACCCACGACGCCGAACTACGGCTGGTCGGCGTGACCAATCCGCTCGGCGACATCTGGAGCTACCAGTACGACGCGGCGGGCCGTCTCGTCGGCGAGACGGACTTCGACGGCCGGACGCTCACCTACACCCACGATCGCACCGGCCGGCAGACCGAGCGGAGGAACGGCAACGGGCAGACGGTCCGGATGACCCGTGACACCGCCGGCCGCGTGGTGGAGACCCGCACGGACGGCGGCGCCGTCGTCTCCCTGCGCTACGACCCGGCCGGCCGGCTGGTCGAGGCCGCGGGCCCGGAAAGCGTGGTCGCCTTCACCTACGACGCGGTGGGCAGGGTGCTCACCGAAAGCGTCGACGGCCGCACGGTCACCAGCGCGTACGACCCGCTGGGCCGCAGGGTGGGGCGGACCACTCCGTCCGGCGCCACCTCGCAGTGGTCCTACGACTCCGTGGGGCTGCCCGTCTCGCTCGTGACCGGGGCAGGCGAGCTCACCTTCACCCACGACGCGGCCGGCCGGGAAACCACCCGTGGGCTGGCCGGCGCCGCCACGCTGACCCAGTCCTGGGACGCCGGACATCGCCTGGTGGAGCAGATCATCCACTCGGGGACCGGTGCGGCCGGGCCCGATGCCACCACCGTGCTGCAGGCCCGCTCCTACGCCTACCGGGGCGACGGACACCTCACCTCGGTCGACGACAGACTGGCCGGTACCCGGAGGTTCGACCTGGACCGGGCCGGCCGCGTCACCCGGGTGTCGGCCGCGAACTGGACCGAGACCTACGCGTACGACGAACTCGGCAACCTGACCACCGCGAACCATCCCGGAACCGCGGGACAGGACGCGCAGGGCCCGGTCGGGCGCTCCGGCACGAAGGTCACGTCGGCGGGCCGCACCACGTACGAGCACGACGGCCAAGGACGCGTGGTCCGCATGATCCGGCGCACGCTGTCCGGGCTGCGGCGGATCTGGACCTACGCCTGGGACGCCGACGACCGGCTCGTCGAGGCCGCGACTCCCGACCGGGGCGTCTGGCGGTACCGCTACGACGTCCTCGGCCGGCGTACCGCCAAGTGGCGGCTGCACGAGGACGGCTCGGCCGTCGACGAGACCGCCTTCACCTGGGACGGAGCCAACCTCGCGGAGCAGCAGGCGCTCCGGGACGGTGCGGTGGAGACCGACACGTGGGACTGGGGTCCGGGTACCCACCGGGCGGCGGCCCAGACGCGGGGGCGACGCAGCGTCCTTGACGCGGACGAGGTCAGCAGGCGGTTCTACGCGATCGTCACCGACTCGGTGGGGACGCCCAGCGAACTCGTCGACGAGGACGGCGTGATCGCCTGGCGGGCCGCCACCAGCCTGTGGGGACGGCCCCTGGCCGACGACGACGGCCTGTGCCCGCTGGCCTTCCCAGGTCAGTACCGCGACCCCGAGACCGGCCTGCACTACAACCTGGCCCGGTACTACGACCCGGACACCGCGCAGTACCTCTCACCCGACCCGCTGGGACTGGTCCCCGCTCCGAACCACCACGCCTATGTGGACAACCCGCTGCGCTGGACCGACCCGCTGGGTCTGGAGGGCGACAGCACCGAGCCCGTCCGCGTGTACGACGACTCGACGTACAGCAAACACGGTTCAGGCAGCAGTTCGTCGGCCAAGGGCGAGGTCAGCCGCGCCCCGAGCAACGGGCAGGCCGCACTGGACCGGTCCATCCACCTGGGCGACCCGAACAACCCTGACGAATTCCGGCGGCTCGGCGTGGATCACGTCAACAACGAAATCGTGGTCCTGGACCGGCACGACTACGTCACCGACAAGGACGGCAATATCATCAAGGAGATCTACCACGGTCACGTTCAGGGTTCGTACCCGTCGAATAGCGTCAAGGAGAACGCTCTGACCAGGCTTGTGAGGGCCGGAATGATCGACAACAAGAAGAAGCAGCGGGTGCTCCCGCCCAAGTGCGACAAGTGACGGGCGGAGAGGGAAGATCAAGCATGGCGTCCGAGTGGGACTGGCAGAACGGTCAGGGTCTGCTGGCCTTCGACGATCCCGGGGAATGGGATGCCGCGTTCGAGCGCGGCGAGCCTCATCTCGGTACGGCGGTGATCGGGCTGGCGTTCCACTGCCCGTTGGAGGAGGTGTCGCCCCGCATCGTCAAGGCGATGCAGCTGCCGGACAGGCTTCAGCGCACGAACGCCTTCATCGCGACGGGGCACGCGGCACGGCTGAACGGCGCTCTGACCCCGGAGTTGTTCGCGGCCTTGCGGGCCGAGGGCCTCGGCGGGGTCGCCGAGCACCCCATCAGGGACACACTGACCTTCGTACCGTTCCGGGATCTGCCGCCGTGGTTCAAATACCAGCGGGTGTATGTGACCGTGCGCGACAAGCTGGAGTACTGGTGGCAGCGCATCCAGGACGCGGTCGGCGACGCCTGGCGGGCCCTGCGGCGACGCCGCGGCTGAGCCGACCGGCAGCGGAGCAGTGCAGGGGCCTTCCCCGGCGTGCGCCGTCCGGCCACACCCGCGCCCTCCTCCCCGCCGCCACGTCCTCCATCCACCCGAACGCCATCACCGCCGCCACCACCGCCACCACCGCCACCACCGAGTTTCAGCAGTTGCCATGGACGCAGAAATCAAGTCCCGCTTCACGAGCGCCGGCCTGGAAGTGGTCGCGCGATACACGGGCGTTGACGGCCCATCCGTCGAGAAGGCGTTTCACCAGGTCGTGCACATCGATGCCACGCCGGTTCAGAGAATGCAGAAGCGCGGGCCCGACGCGGCTCACCAGATCGACGCGGCCTGGAAGACACGTGCACATGAAGGAGGAGTGGTATCCGACGATGGTGCGTTTCTTGCGGCGGCAGTATGAGCTACGGGTGGGTTCATGTGAGGCTCACCCCGACAACCGATATTTCCGCGTTGGCGGACCAAGGAGGAGAACTCCTTTTCATCGCCCGTTCCATGAGCGGTAACCGGGTCTGCGCGGCCAGCACGGAGGGGTCCGAACACTGGATCCTTGAAGCCGACTTTCCAGCTCAGGAGTGACGGTTATGATCAACCTGGAACGGGTGGACTCCCTCGTCACCGGCGGATACATCGGCGCCGAGCGAGCCGAGGAGGCCGCGGCCGCGGTGCCTGCGGTACGGCATCGTGTCCTCGACTGGCTGCGGATCACGTCCGCCGAGGGGGACTGGCGGCGCTTCGAACGGCTCGCGGCGCTGGCGCTGCACCTCCACCCCGAAGGGCTCGGGCCGATCCTGGCGACAGTGCTGGCCACGCGGCCCGCGGGCGTGAACACGGAGGACCTGGTCGACCTGCTCGGAGAGCTGCGGGCCCCGGAGGGAGTCGAGCCGGTCGCCGCCCTGGTGCGGGACCGGAAGTCGACGGACGGTCCTTACTTCGCCTTCTGCGTCAAGGCCGTCCAGGCACTGGGTGAGATCGGCACCCCCGAAGCCGTCGGTTTCCTGCGCGGCATCGCCACCGGAGATCCCGCAGCCTGGCCCGACCCACTGCGCTGGCACGCCGCGGAGGAACTGGGCATCGAGGACGAGCTCGGCTTCGACGAGGACCGGATGCTGGGCGGATCGTGACCGAAGAGCATCCGCCGGGCGGGGAGGGCGACGAACCGGAACCCGGCCTCGACGAGATCGAGGAGATGTGCGCCATGGCCACGCCCGGGCCCTGGTTCGTCAGAGACCTGGACGACAGCCATGCCATGAACCTGCGTGCCGTCAGCACGGTGGCGGACACCGGACGCCATGAGCGATGGCCCGACTTCGACCACGGGGAGCTGATCGCGGCGACCCTGGTGCAGGAACCACGCTATGTGGACTGCGCCGACGAACGCTGGGACGAGAACGCGGCCTTCATCGCGATGGCGCGGGAGGCCGTGCCCCGGCTCGTGACAGAGGTGAAACGTCTGCGGCAGCTCCTCGCGGCTGCCGTGCCCGGAGAGGGACGCGCGACGGAGACCAGCACCTTCGCGTACCGCTTCCGCAGCCCGCTCGGCGGGCTCGCCGCCGATCTGACGGCAGGGCACATGTCCCCGGGCAGGGAGGACGGCTTCTTCCTGCAGATCGATCGGAAGGTGCGGCTGATCCCGCCCACGGGAGCGCACTGGCGGGACGTCCACTGGCTGGCCCACGGCCTGGCCGCACACGCGGCCGCCCTGCTGTCACTGCACCCCGAGGGCCTGACCGTCAGGGTCACGTCGTTCACGTTCCCGCTCGCCCCCTACCGGCCCGAAGTCGCAGCCCTGGCCATGGACGGCTGGCTCAGGCAGCGGTTCGGCCTGCCGGACCGCGGACTGCGGGTGGCCGTCGAGGTCGGGCGGGGAGCGTACATGTTCCAGTGGGGAGACGGCGCCACCCCTCCTCGGACGACGCTCCGGTTCGATTTCTCCGTGGACGAGAACGAGGCACCCCCGCCGTCGGGGTTCGACCTGGGGCACATGGACGTCCGGGGCGACCGGGGCGAGGCGAGCTCGCGGGACCGCACCCCGGACCAGGCGATGATGATCTACCTTTCGCTGCCCCTCCTCATGGACGGCCTGCGCCGTTTCCTGCCGGGCCGGGACCGGTCCTTCATGACGTCCGCCGTCGACTCGTCCTTCTCGCTGACGTTCCGGCGCGGAAAGGAAGGCTCGATCGAGACCCTCCACGACGGTACGGTCATCGACCGATCCTCCCCCGAGGACCTCGCGAGCGCCGTGTACACGGGAACCGAGCGTTTCGCGGGGCCCCGACTTCCCCTCGGTTCTCTGCCAGGGCGCCGACCGCGCGAACTCGGCCGTGGACCTCGACGGCAACCCCCTGGACCGACCCGCCGTCGCCGAACACTTCGTCCTCGAATTCCGTGATACGGACCGTGTAACGCACGGTTCCGGTGACGGTCCAACCGACCTTTACCGACGCCGATACAGCTGCCTTCGCGTCTGTGTTCTTGCCGAAGAAGGCAACTGACACCGTAGCCAGGTGGCCCCTCAAAGGGTCAAAGGGATTCGCTCACGCCCTGCGACGCGACACCTCGCGCCGCCTCCCCGGCCCGTTCGGCCACAGCCGTGCCCCCCGGCCCGCCGCCACGTCCTCCACCCAGCCGAACGCCACCACCGCCGCCGCGATCAGCGGCCATACCACCACGAACATCCAGAAGCTGTAAGTGGAGTCCAGCAGGCCCGACGCCCGGTCCGACTCCATGCACGGCAGGTTGTACGCCTGGTCGATGATCGGGACCGTCGCCATGATCAGCATGTTGTGCCAGAGGTAGATCGTCACCGCGCGGTTGTTGGACAGGGTGATCCATCTGTCCCAGCGGCGCAGGCCGCCCGGCAACTCCCGCCAGGACGGGGAGTACTGGAGCAGCAGCACGACCGCCCCGAACGACCAGCACGCCTGCGCCAGCGGGATGTCGTTCAGGTCCCAGCCGTCGGGGCCCTGGTGGCCCGACGCCCACCACAGGCCCAGCGCCATCACCAGGCAGGAGAGGGAGACCGCTGCGTAGCGCGGGACGCGCGCCAGTACGCCCTCGTGATGGGCGAAGCCGAGGATCCAGCAGCCGCCGTACACCGCGAAGTCCGTGACCGCGTTGCCCGTTTCGCCGGGGACCCTCACCAACCCCGTGCCCACGACGGCCGTCAGCGCCAGGGGGGCCAGGGTCGTCGGCAGGGGCCACCTGCGGAACGCCCGCAACAGCAAGGGCGACAGCAGGACGAACCACAGGTACGCGCGGAGGTACCAGAGCGGGCCCGCCGCCTGTTCCGCCCAGGTGTCGTCCAGCAGGCCCGATGCCGAGCCCAGGTGTTCGGGGTACGGCGGGGCGCCGATCGGGAGGACGTAGTCGAGGAGTTTCAGCCGGCCGGTCCAGCCGCCGCCCACGTCCGGGTCCTTCAGCGGGTGCCAGCCCGCCGTCAGCATCATCGTCAGCAGGACCGCGCTGAACAGCCAGAGGGGGGGCAGGAGACGGCGAAGCCGGCCCCGGATCACGCTCCCCGCGGGGCGGTTCAGGCTGCGGGCCATCAGTGAGCCCGCCAGCGCGAACATCACGCCCATGGAGGGGAAGAGGACGGTGAGCCACGGCCAGCCGAAGAGGTGGTAGACCACGACTCGGAGCAGGGCCAGGGAGCGGAGGAGGTCCAGGTAACGGTCCCGGCCACCGAGGGTGCCGGCCCTGCCCGTTGCGACCGGGGCCGTTTCTGCGTGTGTCATGCCGCCTGCCTCTCCTCGGCGGTGCCCGGCGCCGCCCCCACCACTCCCGTCCGCCGCAGCTTCTGCCAGCGCAGGCGGCCGCCGGTGAGGGCCGTGATCCAGGACTGGAGCAGGACGACGTACATGAGCTGGCGGTAGAGGATCTGCTGGAGCGGCAGCGAGACGAGATGGGTCATGCGTTCGCGGTCCAGGTGGAAGGCGTAGGCCGCGCAGGCCGCCTGCACTGCCAGGACCCCCAGCCAGGCGCCGATCGTCTTCTGCGTCGGGCCGAAGACGATGCCGTAGAGGAGGAACGCGTCGATCAGGGGGGCGAGGAGCGGGGCCACGACCATGAAGAGGGACACCAGAGGGAGGCCCACTCTGCCGAAGCGGCCGGACGGGCCGCGGTCCAGCAGCGCTCCCCGGTGCTTCCAGATCGCCTGCATCGTGCCGTACGACCAGCGGTAGCGCTGGGACCAGAGCTGCGAGACCGACTCCGGGGCCTCCGTCCAGGCCCGGGCCCGTTCCGCGTAGACCACGCGCCAGCCGTCGCGGTGGATCGCCATCGTGATGTCGGTGTCCTCGGCGAGGGTGTCGTCACTCATGCCGCCGACCCGTTCGAGGGCCGTACGGCGGAAGGCCCCGACCGCGCCGGGGATGGTCGGCATGCAGCGCAGCACGTCGTACATCCGGCGGTCCAGGTTGAAGCCCATCACGTACTCGATGTGCTGCCAGGCACCGATCAGCGAATCCCGGTTGCCGACCTTGGCGTTGCCGGCGACCGCGCCGACGGCCGGATCGCCGAAGGGCTGGACCAGCTCCCGTACCGTGGCCGGTTCGAAGACCGTGTCGCCGTCCATCATCACGACGATGTCGTGGCTGGCGTTCGCCAGGCCCCGGTTGAGGGCGGCCGGCTTGCCCGCGTTCTCCTGGCGGACCACCCGGACGTCCGGCAGGTCCAGGTTCTCCACGATCCGTGCCGTACCGTCCGTCGAACCGTCGTCGATGACGAGGATCTCGACGGGATGTTCGCTCGCGGTCAGTGAACGGACCGTGTTCTCGATGCACTTGGCCTCGTTGTACGCCGGGACGAGGACCGAGACCGGTTCGGTCACCGGTCGGCGGCCCCAGCGGAAGCCCTTGCGGCGGACCCTGCGGGTGTGCAGGAACGACAGCCAGAGCATCAGCGCGAACCGGGCGAGCACCGACGCGCCGATCACCGCCAGGCCGACCACCAGCACGTCCGTGATGCCGTCCGCAGCCTGGACCAGCAGGATCCAGGCCCTGCCCTGCCAGAGGTCGGGGCCGGTGACCGGGGTGTGGGCGCTCGGCGCGTTCAGGGCCTCGGTGAGGTTGTCGAAGGTGTAGCCCCGCTTCTGCAGCAGGGGCACGAACCTGTCCAGGGCCTGGACGGTCTGGTGGCGGTCGCCGCCCGAGTCGTGCATCAGGACGATCGCGCCCTTGCCGGCGTCCGGGGTGGCGTTGCGGACGATCCGGTCGACGCCCGGCTTGCGCCAGTCCTCGCTGTCCGTGTCGTTGACGACGGTGATGTAGCCACGGCCGCCGATGTACTCGGTCACCGGCCAGGAGAGGTCGTCCATCGCGTCGGCGAACGAGGAGTACGGCGGCCGGAAGAGAGAGGTACGGATGCCGGCCGCGCCGGTGATCGCCAGCTGGGTCTGGGACAGCTCCCAGTCGATGCGCTTCTTCGACTGGTACGACAGATCGGGGTGGCTGAAGGTGTGCACGCCCACCTCGTGGCCCTCGGCCACCATGCGCCGCACCAGCTGCGGATAGCGGGAGGTCATGGTGCCGGTGACGAAGAAGACGGCGTGCGCGTGGTGCTTCTTCAGGACGTCCAGGACCTTCGGGGTCCAGGTCGGGTCGGGACCGTCGTCGAAGGTGAGGACCAGGTGGTGGTCGGGGATGCGGAGTGACGTCGTACGGCCGCCCCGGGTGTCGATGACCGGGCCGCCGTCCAGGATCTCCTCCGGGACCCGGTCGGAGGCGGCCTCGGGGCGGACGCGGTGGTCGGCGAGGATCTCGCTGTGGACGTAGCCGCGCAGCATCAGCATCGCCATCAGGGCGGCCAGGAGGAGGACGGGCAGCGTCAGACGCAGGGACAGGCGGCGGCGCCGGGAAGCGTCGGCGGCGGTCCCGCGGCGCCGGGTGCGGGAGGCCATCAGAGGACGGTGGCGGGAGCGGAAGCCGCGCCGGTCGTGATGGTGCGCGGGGCCGCGCCCTCCGCGACCGGGCCGCCGCCGGTCGGAGCGGTCGACTCGCTGGGCGAGGCCGGGGGCGGCGACGAGGCGGGAGAGGCCGGCGGGTCCGAGGAGGGCGTCACCGCGGACGGCGAGGCGGACGCGGACGACGACCCCGGTTCCGGCGAGGAGCCCGTCCTCCCTGCGGACGACGTCGGTCGTGCGGACGCCGACGCACTCGGCCGGACGGTCCCCTTTCCGGCGCCGGGGGCCCGGGAGGAAGTGCCGGCCGACGGGGTCGTACCCCCGCTCACGGCCGGGCCGGCCACCGAGGCGCCGTCGTCCGAGGACCGGGGCGACCGCGCGGGCCGTGGCGAGTCGTCGACCTTGCCGGCCGGCCTGTCGGCGTTCTGCCCGGGCACCGGCAGCCAGGGCGCGTCGGAACTTCCGGACAGCAGGGTGACGACGATGACGACCGCGTAGACCGCGCAGGCGAGGCCGACGGCCATCCCGAACCTGCGGAACCGGCGACTGCGGCGACCCGACTCGTCGACGAAGACGGGGACGGGGACGTCGGAAGCGCCGGACGCGGCGCTGGAAGGGCCGGACGCGCCGGAGGCCTCGGGCGCGCCGGTCCGCATCAGTCGTGTCCGCCCCGACGGCTGTATTCGTACGGCACCGACGTCGTTCTGGACGGTCACCTCGTCGGGGTCGTGCACAAGGTCCGGGGCCGGGTCGTGAACGAGTTCCGGGGCCGGGTCGTGGACGAGGCCCGGAGCCCGGTCGCGCAGAAACACGGGGGTCGGCGGCTCGACAACGCTCCACGGGTCCCGTAACGAGCCGGCCCGCAACACCTCGGTCCCCCCGGTCGCCCCGGCGGCCCCACTCGCTCCGGTCGCCCCGGCGGCCCCACTCGCTCCGGTCGCCCCGGCGGCCCCACTCGCTCCGGCGGCCCCGGCCGCCTCCCCGCCGTCGGCGGCCGGCTCCGCCCCGTCGTCCCCCGTCACCGGCACATCCCGGGCGTCCAGGGCCGCCTGCGGCAATTCGGGTTGGGTTTCTTCTCGCCAATTTTTCACGCGCGTACATCCCCCCACGGGACCGTTCCGGGCGCGCTGACGAACCCGAGCACACGTCAACGGAACGGGCCCCCACCCGCTCCGAACGCCCCCTAGCAGCTCTCCGCGCTCGGGCCCATGAAGCTAGCGCACGGGGAAGACCCCTGTTCCCGATGTGTCATTTGTGGTCGTCCATCACCTCTTGATCACTGGCCGGAATCCATCCACCGGTTGGCCACTGAAGCCAGCGTTCCGCCCGCCCGATCTCGGTGGCGGCCCGGCACAGCGCGTCGACTCCCGGATGGACCAGCCCCTTTCGCCACACGAGCGACACAGGCGACAACGGGACCGGATCGACCAGGGGCCGCGACACGCTTCCAGGTATGGCCGGAAATCCCACTACCGCGAGGATGGGATACCGATCCTTGGCCATGACTCGCCGGAACTCCTCCTCCCCGACGGCCAGCGGCAGGGGCGGCGCGACCGCGATGCCTCGCTCCTCGAAGAGCTGAAAGGCCAGGTCAGTCCATTCCAGGGTGCGTTCGTTCCCGGCGCCGGCGTACACCGTCTCGCCCGCCAGCGCGGCCAGCGGCA
Source organism: Streptomyces sp. NPDC058457 (assembly GCF_042720695.1). NCBI lineage: Bacteria > Bacillati > Actinomycetota > Actinomycetes > Kitasatosporales > Streptomycetaceae > Streptomyces > Streptomyces sp. NPDC058457. Next base: position 52,844 of record NZ_JBHXLU010000022.1, read on the forward strand.
CCGCGTCCAGGGCCGCGAGCCGGTGATCGGAGGGGAGAATTACGGCCATGGGTTCGAACCGTACGGGCTGTTGTTCGAGTCCGGAGCGCAGCGCCGGATCCAGTCCCGCGAACCGCCCGAAGGACGCGTCGAGCCGACCCGCGATGAGTTCGGCCGCCGCTCCGGTGAGCCCGCTCTCGTAGCGGGCCATCAGCTCGCAGTCGGGAGCGAGTTCACGGGCCCGGTGCAGGACCCGGCGGGCGGTCTCCAGGCCCGGGGAGTTGAGGTCCACCAGCAGCGGCCGGGCCTGCCCGAACGCGGCGAGCAGGGCGTCCTGGGCGGCCAGCACCCGGCGGGCGTACGGCAGCAGCCGGGTGCCGTCGGCGGTGAGGCCGACCCGCCGGGTGCTGCGGAGGAACAGTTCGGCGCCCAACTCCCGCTCCAGCCGCCGCACATCACGGCTGAGGGCCTGCTGGGCGACGTACAGCCGGGCGGCGGCGCGGGTGAAGTGCAGTTCCTCGGCGACGGTCACGAAGACGCGCAGCAGGCGGGGGTCTATGTGGGCGGGCGAGGCAGACGCTGGCATCACGCGAACTTACAACACAGGTGCGTGAATCGGCGCCGAGCAGGTGTTGGACCCCTTGATCGCCCCGGGGCGACGGTGGTGTCCATGCCACAACCGACCCGGCCGAGCCCACGCGAGATCGCCCACACCGCCCGCACCGCCCACACCGTCACCGCCGACTCCCTCGTCACCGTCGACTTCAGCCCCCGATTCCACCGCCGCTCCGACCACCGCGACACCCCGCACCCCCGCCGCGCACCTCGCTCCCGCCCCCGCTCTCGTTCCCACCGCCACCCACCCGGCCCCTACCGCCGCCTCTTCGCCCGCCCCGGCACCAGGGCCTTCACCGCCGGGAACCTGCTGGCCCGCCTCCCCATGGGCATGTTCAGCGTCAGCGCGGTCGTGATGATCGCCGGGTCGCGCGGCTCGTACGCCCTCGCCGGTGCCGTCACCGCGACCGGCCTCGCCGCCACCGGTCTTGCCGGGCCTTGGATCGCACGGCTCGTCGACCGGTACGGGCAGGCCCGGGTCGCCGTACCCGCGACCGTCGTCGCCGTGCTCGGCAGCCTCGCCCTGCTGCTCTGTGTCCGGTACGGCGCACCGGACTGGACCCTGTTCGCCGCCTACGCGGCCACCGCCACCACCCCCAACCTCGGCGGCATGTCCCGGGCCCGCTGGGCGCACCTGCTGCGCGACGACCCCGGTGCCCTGCACACCGCGAACTCCTTCGAACAGGCCGCCGACGAGCTCTGCTTCATGCTCGGCCCGGTCCTCGCCTCCTTCCTGACCGGCACGTTCTTCCCGGAGGCGGGCACGCTGGCCGCCGCGGTGCTGCTGCTCACCGGCGCGCTGCTGTTCGCCGCCCAGCGGGCCACCGAGCCGCCGCCCCGGGCCGGGACCGGCACCCCTCGTACACCGCTGCGCATCGGCCCCCTCCTGGCCTGCTTCGTCGCGACCGGCGCGGTGTTCGGCTCGATGGAGGTCGTCACCATCGCCTACGCCGACGCCCAGGGCCACCGCTCGGCGGCCGGTGCCGTGCTCGCCCTCCAGGCCGCCGGCTCCTGCGCGGCGGGCCTGCTGTACGGAGCGCTCAGGCCGACAGGACCGGCCGAACGCAGGCTCCCCGGCTGCCTGTTGTCGATGGCGGCGCTGATGTCCCTCCCCCTGCTCGCCACCCGCGCCCTCGACACCCTCTGGGCCCTCGCCCCCGCCCTGCTCGCGGCCGGCATGGCGACCGCCCCGACGATGGTGACCGCGATGACCCTGGTCCAGGACCGCGCCCCCGCGGACCGCCTCAACGAGGGGATGAGCCTGGTCGTCACCGCCCTGCTGACCGGCATCGCCTGCGGCTCCGCGCTCGGCGGCTGGACGGCCGAGCACCTCTCCCCGACGACCGCGTTCACCACACCGCTCGCCGCGGCCACCGCGGCGTTCCTGATCTTCGCCACCCGTCGAGTCGCTTCCCCCGATTCCCGCCGGATCCGTTGACGCCCTCAGAGCCCGCACCTGCCGGATCCGTCGGCGCCCTCAGAGCCCGCACCTACCGTCCCCGCCAAAGCGCTTCGCCGTCCCACGTACTCCCCGTATGGGAGGGCCGGTCCAGGGGCCGGTGGAGCGGAGGTCCGTGGACCGTTCCTCCGCTCCGGCGGCCGGGTCAGTCCCGCGCCTGCACCTGCCGGTCCCCTTGCCAGGTGATCGACGTCAGTGTGCTCAGGCCGCCGTGTGCCACGCCCTTGTAGGTCACTCTCCGGGCGGGGCCGGACTCGTGGGCGACTCGTTTCGTCAGTTCCGCGCCCTCGTGGAACAGCCGCTGCCACTCCTCCTCGTACCTGGCCTCGTCCCGGTCCCGCAGATACAGGTTCAGGGTGGTGTCGACGGCCTTCGCCCAGCTGTACAGGCCGGCGACGAGGTCGTCGGACAGGGCCAGTCCGGCGGCCGGGTCGTCGGGGAAGAAGTCCCCGAAGCCGTCGGAGCGCAGCGGACCGTACTGGTACTCGGCCTCGACCGTGAGGTCGAGCGGATGCGGCGGGGTGCCGTGTTCGTCGCGCTCCCAGTGCAGGCGGTCGCAGCCCCAGCACAGCCACTTCGCCGTCCGGTGCCGCTCGTCCCGGTAGCGCACCGCCCATGCCGGCCCCAGCCGCCTGGCCAGGCGCCGGGCGGCCTCCAGCCCTCGCTCGGCGTGTTCGCGCAGGTCGCGGCGGGAGCCGAAGCCCTCCGGCGGCCGGGACGACGACCAGGAACGCAGCTCGTCCGCCAGGTCCGCCGGGAGGGCCAGCCGGTCGTCGTCCAGCGGGATCGCGCGGGTGAAGGCACCGAGGTCGTCGTGGGCCGCCGGATCCTCCGCATCCACCGCATCCACCGGAGGATCCGGCTCGTACAGGGGAGACGGCTCACCCCGCGCCTGCACGAGCAGGCTCCGTGGTGCGTCGGGCGTCATGCGGTGTTCGCTCCGATCACGTGTCCGTTGCCGGCCCTCCGGAAATGACAAGGCCCCGGTGCTCTGCTTCGAGAGCGCCGGGGCCTGTGCCCACATGGGATTGAGGAGCTGGGCTCCCCTGATCGTGGAGATGGCGGGAATCGAACCCGCGTCCAACGGTGCAAAAACAGGGCTTCTCCGTGTGCAGTTCGCTGTGATTTTCTCGGCCCCGGCAATCACGCGAACAAGTCGCCGACGGGCCCAGTCACTGTTTGATTTCCCACCGAACCCCGTGACCGGGCTCGATGGTTTAGTCCCCTAGATTATGCCAGGGTCCGGGTCGGGAACATCCCCGGGCTGACACCCGTTAGGGCCTTCACTCACTGCTTATTAGGCAGCGAGGGCGAAGGCGCGGGAATCGCTCTTGGAATTGGCGATTATTGGTTGCGACATATGGTTTACGAGATCATTGCCGCTTCCTCGACACGCTTCCCCTGCTTCGACATCCGCTGTCGAAACCGATCATCCCCATGTTGATTTTTCAATGCCCACACCAGGGCTTCCCCTGCTGTTGGCCCCATCGTACGTGACCAACGTACGCCCGTGCCACTGCATTCCTGTCGGCTACGCGCCCCGCTGCTTGCGCTTGGCCGACGCGATCGCGCGGTCCGACTCCCGGCGGTCCTGCTTCTCGCGCAGGGTCTGCCGCTTGTCGTACTCCTTCTTGCCGCGCGCCAGGGCGATCTCCGCCTTCGCGCGGCCGTCCTTGAAGTAGATGGCGAGGGGCACGATCGTGTGACCCGTCTCCTGGGACTTGGTCTCCAGCTTGTCGATCTCCTCCCGGTGCAGCAGCAGCTTGCGCTTGCGTCGCACCGAGTGGTTGGTCCAGGTGCCCTGGCTGTACTCGGGGATGTGGGCGTTGTGCAGCCACGCCTCGTTCCCGTCGATCTGCACGAAGCCGTCGGTCAGCGAGGTACGGCCCTGACGCAGCGACTTCACCTCGGTGCCGGACAGGACGATGCCGGCCTCGTAGGTGTCGATGATCGCGTAGTCGTGCCGCGCCTTCTTGTTCTGCGCGACGATCTTGCGCTTGCCGCCCTTCTCGCCGTCCCTGGCTTTGGCGGCCGTCCCCTGCTGCTTCTGCTGGGACTCTTTCGGTACGTACATTCCCTTGGCCATAGTGCCATCCATTTTCGCACTACGGAGGGGGTGGGAGGGAAGCGGATTAGCAGCGGGTTCCGCAGGTCCCGCGACGGGCCACGGCGAGCTACGACGGATCGCCGAGGCCGCTCAGGACCGTCTCCGCCCGCTCCAGCGCCCCGGTGGACACCTCCAGGTCGGGGGTGATGCCCCGGCCGTCGACCGTGTGACCGGAGGGGGTGCGGTAGTGGCCGACGGTGAGCTCGGCGACCGAGCCGTCGGGGAGGCGGGTCGGCATCTGGATGGAGCCCTTGCCGAAGGTGCGGGAGCCGAGGACGACCGCGCGGCCGCGGTCCTGGAGGGCGCCGGTGAGCATCTCGGCCGCGCTCATCGTGCCGCCGTCGACGAGCGCGACCAGGGGTCTCGCGGTGTCGCCGCCGGGCTCGGCGTGCAGGGAGCGCGGGGCGCCGTCGACGTCGTAGGTGGCGACCAGGCCGCCGTCGAGGAAGGCGGAGGCGGCGGTGACGGCCTCGCTGACCAGACCGCCGGAGTTGCCGCGCAGGTCGAGGATGATCCCGGCGTCGGCGGGGGCCTGCCGTACGGCGGTGCAGACGAGCTCCCCGGAGCCCTTGGTGAAGGCGGAGATCCTGATGACGGTGATGCCTGCGGCCAGCTTGCGCACGGTCACCGAGTCGGTGGACAGCAGCGCCCTGCGCACTGTCTCGCTCCACGCGCGCGTGCCGCGCTGGAGGCCGAGGGTGACGGTCGTACCGGCGCGGGCGTCGGTGGCGTCACCGCGCAGTAATGAGACGACGTCGGTGACGGGCCGCCCGTCGACGTCCGCTCCGTCGATGCTCCGCAGCCGATCGCCCTTCTTCACCCCGGCCTCGGCCGCCGGCGACCCGGCCTGCACCTTGCTCACCTCGATCCGGCCGTCCCGCTCGCGCCGGGCCCACAGCCCGACCCCGGTGTACTGGCCGTCGAGCGCTTCCTCGAACTCCTGGTACTCGCCCTCGGAGTAGACCGCGGCCCACCGGTCCCCGCTGCGGCTGGCGGCGCGTTCCGCCGCCTCCATGGGGGACTCGCCGTCGGCCATCGCCTCGGCGGCGGCCTTCGCGACGTCCTCGTGCCCGGCGGCCGGACCCTCGTGCCCGGCGGCCGGACGGGCGGCTCCGGTGGGCGTCTTCCGGTCGGACTGCCCGGGGTCGGGAAACGCCCCGGTGGCCGCCCCGGTCACCAACAGCCCTGCGAACACCAACGTCAGAGCCGCCCCCCGGCGAACCCGGCGGGGCTGACAGAACAGCTCTCGGCCTGACATGCCGGTGAGTCTAGGACAAGGCAAGAGGGCCGCACGGGCGGTTGCCCGTACGGCCCTCTTGGCATGCGTCACACCTTCAGGTACTTGCGCAGCGCGAAGAACGCGGCAAGCGCGGGCATCAGGAGGCTCGTTGCGAGGATGAGCGGGAGCTTGGTCAACACCGCGTCCCAGCCGATGAAGTTGATCAAATTCAGCTTGTGGGACAGGTCCAGGCCGTGGTCGATGATGAAGTAGCGGGCGACCACCAGGAATCCGCAGGCGACCGTGCCGCCGATCAGGCCGGCGACGGCGGCCTCCGCGATGAACGGGGCCTGGATGTAGAAGCCGGAGGCGCCGACCAGCCGCATGATGCCGGTCTCGCGCCGACGGCTGAACGCGGAGACGCGCACCGTGTTGACGATCAGCATCAGGGCGACCACCAGCATGAGGGCCATGACCATGCGGGCCGCCCAGTTCATGCCGTTGAGCAGGCCGAAGAGGTTGTCGAGGATGCCCTTCTGGTCCTGGACCGACTGGACCCCGTCACGGCCGTCGAAGGCCGTCGCGACGACCTGGTACTTCTCCGGGTCCTTGAGCTTGATCCGGTACGACTCCTGCATCTGGTCCGGCGTGAGGGAGTCGGCGAGCGGCGAGTCGCCGAACTGCTCCTTGTAGTGCTTGTACGCCTGGTCCTGCGACTCGTAGGTGACCTTCTCGACCACCGACATCTTGCCGAGGTCGGCCTGGATCTGCTTCTTCTGGTCGTCGGTGACGGCGCCCTTGGCGCAGTTGGGGTCGGACTCGGCGTCGCTCTTGTTGCAGAGGAAGATCGAGACGTTGACCTTGTCGTACCAGTAGCCCTTCATGGTGTTGACCTGGTCGCTCATCAGGAGCGAGCCACCGAAGAGCGCCAGGGACAGGGCGACCGAGACGACGACCGCGAAGGTCATCGTCAGATTGCGGCGGAGACCGACTCCGATCTCCGACAGTACGAACTGGGCGCGCATGGCGTCGGGTTATGCCTTTCCGTGGACGGTCGCGGTCAGTGCTGGTAGCCGTAGACGCCGCGTGCCTGGTCTCGGACGAGGCGGCCCTTCTCCAGCTCGATGACGCGCTTGCGCATCTGGTCCACGATGTTCTGGTCGTGGGTGGCCATCACCACGGTGGTGCCGGTGCGGTTGATGCGGTCGAGGAGCTTCATGATGCCGACCGAGGTCTGCGGGTCGAGGTTGCCCGTGGGCTCGTCCGCGATCAGCAGCTTGGGCCGGTTCACGAAGGCGCGCGCGATGGCCACGCGCTGCTGCTCACCGCCGGACAGCTCGCCGGGCATCCGCTCCTCCTTGCCACCGAGCCCGACGAGGTCGAGCACCTGGGGCACGGACTTGCGGATCTCGCCCTTCGACTTGCCGATGACCTCCTGGGCGAAGGCCACGTTCTCGGCGACCGTCTTGTTGGGAAGCAGGCGGAAGTCCTGGAAGACCGTCCCGAGCTGGCGGCGCATCTGCGGCACCTTCCAGTTGGAGAGACGGGCGAGGTCCTTGCCCAGGACGTGCACCTGGCCGTGGCTGCACCGCTCCTCGCGGAGGACCAGCCTCAGGAAGGTCGACTTTCCGGAGCCGGAGGACCCCACGAGGAACACGAACTCGCCCTTCTCCACTTCCAGGGACACATCCCTGAGTGCGGGGCGGGTCTGCTTGGGGTAGACCTTGGAGACATTGTCGAATCGGATCACGGATGCACCACGGGTCGCCGGGGGTAGATGAGCGTGACCATACGCGAGTCGGGTGAGGAAGCGCAGGCGCCGGTCACGGTTGGGTGAGGCTTGTGCGGTTTTGTTCCGGGGCAGTCTCCTCCGAGTGCCCCGGAGTGCCTGGGCGAGGTCTACGGACGGCCGCGCTCTTTCCGGGGGAACCTGGCACAGTGGGAGGGGAACGTTCTCGTTCCGCGGAGCGTTGTGTAGACGATGGCCGGTGCAAGGAGGGCGAGCGCATGACGTACGACCGGTTGGTGTGCGCGAACTGCGCGGCGCCCGTGAGCGAAGGCCGGTGCCCTGTGTGCCGTGCCAACCGCGAGCGTCTTCAGCAGGAGAGTTTCCTCGGCAGTCTGAACCCGATGGCGCTGATCGGGCTGCTGGCGGTGCTGATCGCCGCGGTGGCGCTGCTGGCGGCGCACCAGACCGCGTAACGAAGCTCACACACGAAGCTCCATCGCGAAGCTCAGACACGAAGCTCGCACAGAGTGACCGAAGGGCCCCGAGCTGTTGCTCGGGGCCCTTCGCCGTGCGGTGCGCACGCGCTCCGTGACCGGCCGGCTACCGTCAGGCGGCGGCGCCGCCGCGGCTGCCCATGAGGCGCGGCAGGATGCGGAAGCCGATACCGCCGGCGATCATCGTGGCGGCGCCGACGATGAGGAAGGTCGTCTGCGCGGCACCGGTCTCGGCGAGCTGGTCGCCGCCACCCTGGGCCTCGGTGTTCGACGAGCCGGTGTCGGTGAGGGCGGAGGTGCCCTCCTCCTGCGCGGAGGTGCCCGAGTTGCCGTCGGTGCCGGTGTTGTTGCCGCCGCCGCTGCTGCCCGTGCCGCTGCCGTCGGTCGGGTTGTCGGTGGTCGGCTCGTCCGTCGGCTCGGTGGGCTCGTCGGTCGGCTGGGTGGGCTCGTCCGAGGGCGCGCTCGACTCGGAGGGCGGCTCGCTGCTCGGCGGCGTGCTGGAGGGCGGCTCCTCCGTCGGCGAGGCCGGGCCGGTCGGGATCTCGGTGGAGCTGTCGGTCGGGGCGGGCGAGTCATCGCCGTCGAGGTCGGCGTTCACCTGCACGCCGGTCTCGTCGGCCTCGACGCCGATGGAGAGGGCGGAGGCGGCGCCCGCCGCGGTCAGCGAGGCGCCGGCGGCGATCACGACGCCGGCGGCTATCCGCGCGACCCGGATCCGCGTCTTCTTGGTCATCTGGTTGCTACCCCCAGTAGCTGAACGTCAGGATGGCGGCGCTGGGGCCGTGATCGACGGGGAAGGCTACGGATGTGCAAGCCCCCCGGTTCACATGCGCCCCAGAGATACGCATGCCACGCTTCACCCTTCCCATTTTTCAAAGCAACGTCAAGGCCGTTGCGGGCGCGATGTCCAGTTGCGCACCCAATGCCGGGACCTGAAGCATGTGAGTGTGACGTAAAACCCAGACAAACGAGAACTGCCGCCACGAGGGCGGCAGTTCCAGGGAGTCCGACTCAGCGTGGGCGAGTCGACAAAGTTACTTCTCCTGCTGCTTGCGCCAGCGAATTCCGGCCTCCAGGAACCCGTCGATCTCGCCGTTGAACACGGCCTCGGGGTTGCCCACTTCGTACTCGGTCCGCAGGTCCTTGACCATCTGGTACGGGTGCAGGACGTACGACCGCATCTGGTTGCCCCAGGAGTTGCCGCCGTCGCCCTTGAGGGCGTCCATCCTGGCCTGCTCCTCCTGGCGGCGCCGCTCCAGGAGCTTGGCCTGGAGGACGTTCATCGCGGTCGCCTTGTTCTGGATCTGCGAGCGCTCGTTCTGGCAGGAGACGACGATGCCGGTGGGGAGGTGAGTCAGCCGCACCGCCGAGTCGGTGGTGTTCACGCCCTGGCCGCCGGGCCCGGAGGACCGGTACACGTCGACCCGCAGCTCGGACTCGTCGATCTCGATGTGGTCGGTCTGCTCGACCACGGGGAGCACCTCGACCCCGGCGAAGGAGGTCTGCCGGCGCCCCTGGTTGTCGTAGGGCGAGATCCGGACGAGCCGGTGCGTGCCCTGCTCCACGGAGAGGGTCCCGTAGGCGTACGGCACCTGCACGGCGAAGGTGGTCGACTTGATGCCGGCCTCTTCCGCGTACGACGTCTCGATGAGCTCGGTCTTGTAACCCTTCTGCTCCGCCCACCGCAGGTACATCCGCTGCAGCTTCTCGGCGAAGTCGGCGGCGTCGACGCCACCGGCCTCCGCGCGGATGTTGACGAGCGCCTCACGGGCGTCGTACTCACCGCTCAGCAGCGTCCGGACCTCCATCTCGTCCAGCGCCTTCTTGACGGAGGTGAGCTCGGACTCGGCCTCGGCACGGGTGTCCGGGTCGTCCTCCTCCTCGGCCATCTCGAAGAGCACGGCAAGATCGTCGATCCGCCCGCGCAGCCCCTCGGCCTTCCTGACCTCGGCCTGCAGGTGGCTCAGCTTGCTGGTGATCTTCTGCGCCTCGTCCGGGTTGTCCCACAGGGACGGCGCGGCCGCCTGCTCCTCGAGCACGGCGATGTCTGCCCTCAGCTTGTCGAGGTCCAGAACGGCCTCGATCGACTCCATGGTCGAGGAGAGGGACTTGAGCTCTTCGGATACATCGACGACTGCCACGCCTCCAGCGTAACGGCTCCGCCAAGCGAGGATGGCCGACGGGCATCCCCCACGCGCTCAGCTCCGCGAGGGGGGCGAGCCGGGCGGGCGCCAGGTCCCTCACCGGGTTCCGGGGCGGAGCCCCGTGGCGGTGGGCTTGTGGGCTGCCGAGTCGGGTGGGTGGGCAATAGGTCGGCCGCTACGGTCACGGCGTCGACGTGCTGTGTGTCTCCTGTGGCGGAGCCGAGTCGTCGCCCGACGTCGCCAGCCACGCGCCGACGCCCACCACCGCGGCCACCACCACCCCCGCCACCGCGAACGTCACCCTGCGTCGCCGAGCCGCCACGCGATGCCGCGCCGACCCCGGCCGCGGCGCCCCCGACGCCCTAGGCGCCCGCGCCGTGCCCCGGGCGCCGCCCGCCAGCTCGTCGGGGCCCGGCACCCGCATCGACGTGTGCGTGTCCCGGTTGGAGTCCGGCTTCGCGCCCGGCACCAGGGAGACGGCCCCCCGGCGCCGTACCCGCTGCTCCTCCGTGGCCGGGGCGGCGGCCGCCTCCTCGGCGGCCTCCTCCGCCGCCTCCGTCTCCGGCTCGTCGACGTCCAGCGGCGGCATCCCCGCCAGCATCGGCAGCTGCTCCCGCAGCCGCGCGGCCAGCTCGGACGCCCGCAGCCGGGAGGCCGGCGCCTTCGCCAGGCACTGGACGAGCAGCTGCCAGAGCTCCTCGGGGATGCCGGGGAGCGGGACGACGGTCTCGGTCACATGGCGGCGCAGCACCGCTCCGGGGTGGCCGCCGCCGAAGGGGGTGAAGCCCGCGAGGAGCTCGTACAGGACCGTCGCGAGCGCGTAGATGTCCACCGAGGCGCGGGGCGGCAGGCCCTCGACGATCTCCGGGGCCAGGTAGTCCGGCGTACCGATGATCTTCGTGGCGCGGGTCCGCTTCGGGGAGTCGATGAGCTTCGCGACGCCGAAGTCGGTCAGCAGCGCCGGGTGGGAGCCGCCCGGCCCCAGCGGGCCCTGCATGTCGAGGAGGACGTTCTCCGGCTTCACGTCCCGGTGGACGACCCCCGCCGCGTGCGCCGCCGCCAGCCCGTCCGCGACGTCCGCGACGATCGCGACGGCCGCCTCGGGCGCGAGCCGCCGTTCCCGGTCCAGACGGGTGCGCAGGTCCGTGCCCCGGACCAGGTCCATGACGAGGGCGAGGTCGTTGCCGTCGACGACGAGGTCACGGACGGACACCACGTGGGGATGCTCAAGGCCCAGCAGTGCCGTGCGCTCCTGCACGAAGCGGCCCACCAGCTCCTCGTCGGACGCGAGATCCTCACGCAGCAGCTTGATGGCGACGGGCCCCTCCGGCCCCTCGCCCAGCCACACCGTGCCGGCGCTGCCCCGCCCCAGGATCTGGTTGGCGGTGTACCGGCTGCCGATCTTCCGTGCCAAGACTGCTCCTACAGACGCGTGTTGCCGACAAAAGTACGCGTCCGATGAGCCAACCTTCACCACGGAGGCGGAAATCACCCGCCAGGTGTCGACAAATCCCCAGAGTCGCGGTCAGTTGCCGGAGCCGTTGCCCAGGTCGCCGATGAAGTTGCTGACCGAGGTCGCCCAGTCCTTCAGCTGGTGCCAGTAGCCCTTGCCCTCGCCGACCCACGTGTGCACCGGGGTCAGATCCCAGATCAGCCAGCCCGCGACGAACAGGATGACGACCAGGAACAGGCAGCCCTTGAGGCAGCCGAGCCCGGGGATCTTCATCGGGTTGGCGCTGCGCTGCCGCGGCTCGCGCGGGGCGCGCTGCTCAGGCTCGGCGGGGGGCGCGTAGCGCTGCTGGGGCTGCTGCGGCGGGGCGTACTGCTGCTGCGGGCGGCCGCCGCCGTACCCGGCGGGCTGCTGCGGCCCGTAGCCGGCCGGCTGCTGCTGGCCGTACCCGGCGGGCGGCTGCCCGTACCCACCCGGTCCGCCCTGCCCACCCGGTCCGCCCTGACCTCGCGGCTGCGGCCGGCGTACCGGCTGCTGCTGCGGGGCCTGGCGCGGCGGCTGCTGCTGCGGCCGGGCCACCTGCCGCTGCGGGCGGCGGCGCAGCGGGTCCTCACCCGGGTCCAGGTACTGGACCTGGGTCTGCTCGTTGCGGTCGCGGGCCGCGCGGAGCTGGGTCTGCCAGGGATGCGGCTGTTCCGGCTGCTGCTGGCCGGGCTGGCCGGGCTGACCCGGCTGGCCCTGGGGCATCGGCGGCAGCACGGCCGTAGGGTCGGCCACGCCGGTGTTCGGCAGCACGGCGGTCGGGTCGGCGGCGCCGAACGGCACCGGCCCGCCGGTGTGCGGCAGGACGCTGGTCGCGGCGTTCGGGTCGTACGCCCCCATCGGCGTGCCCGTGTTCGGCAGCACCTGGGTCGGGTCGGCCGCGCCCGGTACGGCGGTCGGCGCCGGGTCGGGGGCGAGCAGCGCGCCGACGCCCTCGGCCGCCGCGATCTGCGCGGAGTTCGCGTGCACGCCGACGCCCTCGGCGACGACCCGCAGGCCGCGCGCGAGGTTCTCGGCACTGGGGCGTTCGTCGGGGTTCTTGCGCAGGCAGCGTTCTATGACCGTCCACAGCGGGTCGGGGACGGTCGAGGGGCGGCGGGGTTCGGCGCTGAGGTGCTGGTGGAGGACTTCCAGGGCGCTGCCGCCGGAGAACGGCGGACGGCCGGTGACCAGCTCGTACAGCAGGATGCCGGCGCCGTAGATGTCGACGGCGGAGGTCTGCGGGCGGCCCTCGGCGGACTCCGGGGCGATGTACGCGGGCGTGCCGACGAACTCGTGGGTGCGGGTCAGGCCCGGGGAGTCGGCGAGGCGGGCGATGCCGAAGTCGGTCAGCATCGGGTGCATCTGGCCGTTGTACTGGGCGAGCAGCACGTTGGCCGGCTTCAGGTCGCGGTGCACCACGCCGTCGGCGTGGCTGGCGGCGAGCGCGTCGGCGACCTGGGCGGTCAGCAGGGCGGCGGCCACGGGCGTGAAGGGGCCGTTCTCACGCAGGTAGCGGTGCAGGTCGGGGCCGTCGACGAGGTCCATGACCAGGGCGAGGAGATCGCCCTCCACAACGAGGTCCCGGACCCGGACGATGTTCGGGTGGGTGAGCCGGAGCAGGACGGAGCGCTCCCGCAGGAAGCGCATCACGATGTCGGAGTCGTTCGCGAGCTCTTCCTTGAGCACCTTGATCGCGACGGTCTCGCCGGGCTGCCCGGCCACGGCTGCCTCGGCGCCCGCGGTCTCCCGCTGGCGGGCACGCCAGACGGTACCGGTGGCGCCGCGTCCCAGCGGCTCCTCCAGGAGGTACTTGCTGCCTACCGGCCGCACGTCATGCACTCCCTGCTGCTTGCTGAATGTCTCCGACCCATGTGTCCGACCCACTGTAGTGCCGTGGTGCCTGGGACCGGGCTGTCGTCCGGCTGTGCTTTCCCCCTCCCCGGTAGGGAGGCGATAAGCGTCCCGACGTATCCCCATACGTTGCCGTTCCGGCGTGCGTTCGATGGAAAGACGCTTGCTTCGGTCCGCCGGTTGCCGGGCTCGGACGTGACCGATCTCAAGTGATCGCCCGCAAGGTATTGGTCAGGCACTTTTGGGGGCAGAGCTGACCAATCAAGATCACTTACCATCGGGGCGTGGGCGCGTTGTCAGTGGCAGGTGCGAGGATGCGTTTGACAGCAGAACTGGCCGACGTGCTCGTGGCGGTGGGGGGAATTCCGCGCCCGCGCAGAAGGGACCGCTGACGGCGATGCAGATCCGGCTGACCGTCGTAGACCCGCTGGGCCCTGCCGCGCAGCGGGGCCGGGCCGTGAGCCGCGACGTGCTGGTCACGGCGCCGGCGGGCACGGACCTGGCCGCGGTGGCGTCGGGGCTGGCCTCGGCGGTCACCGGGGACGGCAGCCTGGGCGGCCGTGAGCCGAGCGGTGCCCCGGTCGTGCTGTACGCCGGGGTGGAGCGGCTGGACGCCCGCCGCCGCATCCTGGGCGAGCCCCCGCTGGTCGACGGCGCGGTGCTGTCCCTGGGCGCCCCCGCGGCCCCCGAGCCGCACCCCGAGCTGGACGACGCCCCGACCCAGCTGCACGTGATCGCCGGCCCGGACGCGGGCGGGGTCCACCTGCTGCACGGCGGCCAGATCACCATCGGCCGCTCCGCCGACGCCGACGTCCCGCTCGACGACCCGGACGTCTCCCGGCTGCACTGCGCGGTCACGGTCGCCGCGGACGGCCGGGTCTCGGTCGCCGACCTGCACTCCACCAACGGCACCGCCCTGGACGGCACCCGTGTCACCGACCACCCGGTCCGCCTCACCCCGGGCTCGCTCCTGCGCATAGGGGAGTCGGCCCTGCGGCTTACGCCGTCCGGGGGACCGGGGGCCCGGGTGTCCACGGCACCCGACGGAGAGGGGTGCGTGCGGGTCCTGACGGGGGGCGAGGGACCCGACGACGGCGGTTCCGCCGGCCCCGGGGGCGGTACGACCGCTCCGGCGGGCCGCACCCATCACGCCTACGGCACCGCGGGCTGGGGAGCCGCGGGCGGGGCGGCCGGAGGCCAGGAGCACGGCCCGGTGGAGCCACCGGTCGTACCGGCACAGGGGGACGCGCCGAGGATCGAGAGCCGGGGCGGGCTGCCGGCGGCCGACCGCGCGGACGGAACGCCACGGACCACGCGGACCGCGCGGACCGGACGGGAAACCGGACCACCGACCGGGCACGGCGGGCACGGCGGGCACGCGGGCGAACTCCCGTCGGTCGCCGGGCCCAGGACCGAGCCGCCGTCGGCCGGGCGAGGGGACGACGTCGACCGCCGCGGATACCCGTCGGCCGGCAATCACGGCACGCTGCCGGGCCCGCGCGGCGGTTCCGGCGCCGCACCCGGATCGGGCGCCGCGCACGGCCCCGTCCCGTCCCACGGCTCGGAAGCCGCACACAACTCCAGCACGGCGCAGGGCCCCGGCACCGCACACGACTCCGCACGCGGCTCCGCCGTGAAGCACAGCCCGGGCGACACCCATGCCGGCCGATCCGGACTCCTGGGCGGCCCGAGCTCCTCCGGAAGCACCGGAAGCACCAGAGGTACCGGCGCCACCCGGCCCGCGGCCCCCGCCCCCACCGACGACAGCGGCCTCGCCGACACCTCCACCGACGCCTCCGCCCCCTCCGGCAGGCGCAAGGGCACCCCCCTCCGCGGTACCGACGCCCCCGCCCTGCCCGGTGCCCGCAGGCGCGGCGGGCTCGGAGCCTGGGCGCGGCGGCTGGCCGGTGGGCGCGGTGAGCCCCCGTCGGCCGCCGACGACGAGACCGCGGCGGAGGACGGCGGCACCGCTTCCGTCGGAGTTCCCGCCCAGCCCGAGACCTGGCCCGACCCCGCCGCCCTGCTGCTGACCGCGCTCGGCCCCGGCCCCCGCCTCTGGGAGCGCGGCCCCGGCCACCCGGAGACGCTCACCGTCCGGCTGGGCACGGCGGACCGCTCGGCGCCCGACGGTTCGGGCCTGCTCCCCGCCGTCCCGGTCACCGCAGACCTGCGCGAGTCCGGTGCCCTCGGCCTGGCGGGCCCGCGCACCCGCCTGGCCGGCCTCGCCCGCGCGGTCCTGGCCCAGCTCGCCGCACTGCACTCGCCCGACCTGCTGGAGATCGTGCTGATCAGCGCGGACCGGGCCCGCCCCCTGGAGGAGCGCACGGCCGAGTGGTCCTGGCTCGGCTGGCTCCCGCACGTCCGACCGGGGCACAGCCAGGACTGCCGCCTGCTGCTCGCCTACGACCGCGAGCAGGCGGCGGCCCGCGTGGAGGAGCTGCTGCGGCGGACGGAGGAGCTGTCCGCCCCCCGCAGGCCGGCCACCCCGTCCGACCGCCCGGCCCCGGCGCAGGCACCCGCACCCGCACCCGCACCCGCCCGTACGGCAGCGGACACCCCGCCCGCCGAAGCCGCCAACCGCCCCTCCTGGGCCCGCGACGACCTCGGCGCCGACGACAACGGCAGGGGCGGCTTCCCGGGGCCGTACACGGTCGTCGTCGTGGACGGCGATCCGGGCGGCTCCGCGCTGCGCGAGGCGGTGGCGCGGCTGACCGTGGCCGGCCCCCGTGCGGGGGTGCACGTGATCTGCCTCGCGGAGACGGCTCCCACCTCGTCCACCTCGCCGGTCTCCCGGACCTACGAGGAGGCGTGCGCGGTGACGCCGACGTTCCGGGAGTGCGGGGCGGTCGCCCTGCTCAGCGGGGACGTGGCGACGGCGCTGCACCTCATGCGAGTCTCCGCCGGCCACGTCGGCACCGGTCACGCGGGCCCGGTCGGCCCCGGCACGCTGGCCGCGGTGGACGCGGTCTCCCCCGCCTGGGCCGAGCGGTTCGCGAGGGCGCTGGCCCCGCTGCGCCCCGACGGCCCGGGCGGCGACCGGCACCCGCGCGTGGCCGCCCCGCTCCCCCAGTCCGCCCGTCTGCTGGACGAGTTGGGGCTGGCCAGGGCCACCCCGGCGTCGCTGATGGCCCGCTGGGCGGACGCGGCCGACGACACCGAGTCGCTGGGCGGCCGGGCCCGGGCGGTGCTCGGCGCCGGACCGCGCGGCCCGCTCACCGCCGACCTGGTGGCCGACGGACCGCATGTGCTGGTCGAGGGCCCGCCCGGCAGCGGCCGTACGGAGCTGCTGCGGTCGACGGTCGCCTCGCTGGCCGCCGCCGAGCGGCCCGACCGGCTCGGGATCGTCCTGATCGACGGCCGCGACGGCGTCGGCACCGGTGCCGGGCACGGCGAGGGCCTGCGGGTCTGTACGGACATACCGCATGTCACGACCCACCTCACCGCCAACGACCCGGTGCGGATGCGGGAGTTGGCGCAGTCGCTGAGCGCCGAGCTGAAGCGGCGGGCCGAGCTGCTGGGCCGCTCCGACTTCACCGACTGGCACGCGCAGCGGGAGATCTCCGGCCGTATCGTCCCGCAGCGCGCCCGTCCGGCCGCCTCGGGCGCAGCCGACATAGAGGCCCCGCCGAGCTCGACGATCCGCCTGCGCCCGTCGGCCGGCGCCGCGGCCCGCGGGCGTACGGAGGCACCGCCCCCGCTCCCCCGTCTCGTGGTCGTGGTCGACGACCTGGACGCCCTGGTCTCCCCCGCCCTCGGTTCACCGGGCCGGCCGGCCGCCGGTTCCGTGATGCGGGCACTGGAGGCGGTGGCGAAGGAGGGCGACCGGCTCGGCGTGCACCTGGTCGCGGCGGCCGGCACGGGCGGCCGTACGGCGGAGACGGAACCGGCCCGGCAGGCCACTTTGCGCATCACCCTGGACACCCCGGCCGGCGGCCCCGACGAACCGGCGCCGGGCCGTGGCCGTCTGGCCACCCCGGACGGCCGGACCACGGCGTTCCAGACGGGCCGCGTCACGGGCCGTATCCCCCGCACGGCGACCCAGCGCCCCACGGTGGTCCCCCTCGACTGGCACCGCATGGGCGACCCCCCGGCCCGCCGCCCGGTCCGCGAACTGGGCAACGGCCCGACGGACCTGGCCCTGCTGGCGAGCGCGGTGGAGCGGGCGGCGAAGGAGGTTTCGGCGGCGGAGGTTCCTTCGCTTCTGTGAGCGAGGGCACCCCTCTCAGCCCGTCCGGGGGTACCTCCCCTCCGGGGGAGTTTCGAGGACGAGGCCGCCGGTCACCCATCACGACGCGATCACGATCCCCGGCGCTGACCTGTCGGCCCACTTGCCGCGTACGCGGCGCCCGCGTACACCGGAGCGCACGGCACAGAGTTCTGACGTTCAACGAGGAACGACGAACGGGGAAGTGATGCGCGCTATGAGCAACACCATCCGGACACACAGGGCCCTCACCACACTCGCCGCCCTGCTCGCGGGATCCCTCGCACTCACCGCGTGCGGAGGCAACGACAAGAAGCCCGACGGCGGCAACAGCACGGGCGCCACCCAGACCAGCACCCTCACCCTGCCGAAGCTCGACGGCACCACCCTCGAAGTGGCCGCCGTCTGGACCGGGCAGGAGCAGAAGAACTTCAAGCAGGTGCTCGCGGAGTTCGAGAAGCGCACCGGCGCGAAGGTCACCTTCGTGCCCGCCCAGGACCCGATCATCAACTTCCTGGGGTCTAAGATCGCGGGCGGTCAGCCGCCGGACATCGCGCTGCTGCCGCAGCCCGGCGCGATCAAGCAGGCCGTGCAGAAGGGCTGGGCGAAGCCGCTCGACGCGGACACGCTCACGGAAGTGCAGAAGAACTACTCGCAGGGCTGGCAGGACATCGGCAAGGTCGACGGCAAGCAGTACGGCGTCTACTACAAGGCCGCCAACAAGTCGCTGGTCTGGTACAACGCCAAGGTCTTCGAGAACGCGGGCGCCAAGGAGCCCAAGACCTGGCAGGAGCTGCTGACGACGGCGCAGGCGGTGTACGACTCGGGCGTCACCCCGTTCTCGGTCGGCGGCGCCGACGGCTGGACGCTGACCGACTGGTTCGAGAACGTCTACCTCTCCCAGGCGGGCCCGGAGAAGTACGACCAGCTCGCCCAGCACAAGATCAAGTGGACCGATCCGAGCGTCAAGCAGGCGCTGACGACGCTGGCCCAGATCTGGGGCAAGAAGGGGTACGTCGCGGGCAACGCGTCCGGCGCGCTGCAGACGGAGTTCCCGGCCTCGGTCACCCAGACCTTCACCGGCGGCGACCAGCCGAAGGCGGCCATGGTGTACGAGGGCGACTTCGTGCAGGTCAACATCGGTGAGACCAAGGCGAAGGTGGGCACGGACGCGAAGGTGTTCCCGTTCCCGGCCGTCGGCTCGACCGCGCCCGTGGTCTCCGGCGGTGACGCGGCGGTCATCTTCAAGGACTCCAAGGGCGCCCAGGCGCTGGCGAAGTTCCTGGCCTCCCCGGACGCGGCGACGATCCAGGCGAAGCTCGGCGGCTACCTCTCGCCGAACAAGAGCGTGCCGAACTCGGCCTACCCGAACGAGGTGCAGCGCACGATCGCCAAGTCCCTGATCGCGTCCGGTGACGACTTCCGCTTCGACATGTCCGACCAGGCCCCGCAGGCGTTCGGCGGTACCCCGGGCAAGGGCGAGTGGAAGGATCTCCAGGACTTCCTGCAGAACCCGACGGACGTCGCGGGCACCCAGGCGAAGCTGGAGAAGGACGCGGCGGCCGCCTACGGCAGCGGAAGCTGACCCGGCGATGGCCGCACCCGCAGCCACGGCCCCCGCTTCTCCTCCTGGCCACCGCAAGAGCGTGACCGGCACCCGCAGGACCGTGGCGGTGCTCTTCCTCCTCCCGGCCCTGGTGCTGCTCGGCGCGCTCGTGGTCTACCCGATCGGGTACTCGCTGATCCGCAGCTTCTACAACGCGAACGGCGACGGTTTCGCCGGCTTCGACAACTACAAGGCGATCTTCACGGACGACGGCATCCGTACCGCCCTGAAGAACAACGTGATCTGGGTGGTGTTCGCGCCGACGGTCTCCACCGCCCTCGGCCTGATCTTCGCGGTGCTGACCGAACGGGTGCGCTGGGGCACGGCGTTCAAGTTGGTCGTCTTCATGCCGATGGCGATCTCGATGCTGGCCGCCGGGATCATCTTCCGTCTCGTCTACGACCAGGACCCGGACAAGGGGGTCGCCAACGCGGTCTGGGTCGGCATCCACGACACCTTCGCCCAGTCCTCCGCGTTCCCCAACGCCCACCTGGGCCGCGAGTCGCCCCTGAAGGCGGATCAGGGCGGCTTCATCACCAAGGCCACCGTCCACACCGGCGAGACCGTCACGCTCCCGCTCGTCGGTGTCGCCCCCGACCAGCTGCCCGACGGCGCGAAGAAGGCCGTGGCGGCGAAGTCCGACCCGGGGAAGATCACCGGTACCACCTGGCAGGACTTCACCCGCGGCAAGGGCGTCGGCAAGTTGGGCGCCCCCGACCCGTCCGAGCTCGGCTACGACGGGATGCGCGTCGAGGCGGTGAAGAACGGCAAGGTGGTGGCGTCCGTGAAGGCCGCCGCCGACGGCACCTTCACCCTGCCCGCCGCCGCCGACGGGGCCCAGCTCCGGCTGCCCGCGAGCAACTTCAAGCAGCCGTACAACGGCGTCGACTGGCTCGGCCCGTCCCTGGTGACTCCGGCCATCATCGGGTCGTACGTCTGGATGTGGGCGGGCTTCGCGATGGTGCTGATCGCGGCCGGGCTCGCGGGCGTGCCCCGGGAGCTGCTCGAGGCGGCGCGGGTCGACGGGGCCACCGAGTGGCAGGTGTTCCGCAAGGTCACCGTGCCGCTCCTGGCGCCGGTCCTGGCGGTGGTCACCGTCACCCTGATGATCAACGTGCTGAAGGTCTTCGACCTCGTGTACATCATCGCGCCGGGCTCCTCGCAGGACGACGCGAACGTGCTCGCCCTGGAGCTGTACCGCAAGGGCTTCTCGGAGGGCCAGCCGGGCATCGCGAGCGCGATCGCGGTGTTCCTGCTGCTGCTCGTGATCCCGGTGATGTGGTTCAACGTGCGCAGGCTGCGGCGGGAGGAGCGGCGATGAGCTGGCTGCTGGCGAAGATCAACGGCGGTCTGGTCCGCGTCTTCCTGATCGTCGTCGCCCTGTTCTGGCTGGTGCCGACGATCGGGCTGCTCGCCTCCTCGCTGCGGTCGCCGGACGACATGAGCGCGAGCGGCTGGTGGCACGTGTTCGGCAAGCCGTCCCAGCTGACGTTCGACAGTTACCAGAAGCTCCTGGAGAACAGCGACATCACCAACTCCCTCTGGAACACGGTGCTGATCACCGTCCCGGCGACGGTCCTGGTCGTGATCATCGGGGCGTTGGCGGGATACGCGTTCGCGTGGATGGAGTTCCCGGGCCGGGACTGGTGGTTCCTGATCGTGGTCAGTCTGCTGGTCGTGCCGGTCCAGGTGGCGCTGATCCCGATCGCCGAACTCTTCGGGAAGATCGGCCTGTTCGGGACGATCTTCGGGGTGATCCTCTTCCATGTCGGCTTCGGGCTGCCGTTCGCGGTGTTCCTGCTGCGGAACTTCTTCGCGGAGATCCCGCGGGAGCTGCTGGAGGCGGCCCGTCTCGACGGCGCCGGTGAACTGCGCGTGTTCACCAGGGTGGTGATGCCGCTCGGCGGGCCGGCGATCGCGAGCCTGGGCATCTTCCAGTTCCTGTGGGTGTGGAACGACATGCTGGTCGCGCTGGTGTTCACCAAGTCGGGCACCCAGCCGATCACGGTCGCGCTCCAGACCCAGGTACGCCAGTTCGGCAACAACGTCGACGTCCTGGCGCCCGGCGCGTTCATCTCGATGGTGATCCCGCTGGCCGTGTTCTTCGCGTTCCAGCGGCAGTTCGTGTCGGGGGTGATGGCGGGCGCGGTCAAATAACCGCACTAGACCACGCAAGGGGCCTTCCAGAGGGGCGAGTCGGGCTTCGGCTCGCCCCTGTCCGCTCACGGAACGTAACCCACATGACGTAGCGAACCGTAACCGAATCACTCCATTGGCCGTTCCCGGGCAGAACGCCCGCGCCGACCGACCCATGGATGTCCCTTGCCCAGGTTCAGTGTCATTGTCCCCGCGTACCAGGTCCAGGCGTATCTGCCCGAGTGCCTGGACTCGGTGCTCTCCCAGTCGTACCCCGATCTGGAACTGATCGCCGTCGACGACTGCTCACCGGACGCCTGCGGCACGATCATCGACGAGTACGCGGCCCGGGACGCGCGTGTGAAGGCCCTGCACCTGCCGGAGAACCAGGGCCTGGGCGGCGCCCGCAACGCGGGGCTGGCGCAGGCGCGCGGCGACTACCTGCTCTTCCTGGACAGCGACGACACGCTGACGCCGGACGCGCTGCGGGCGATCGCCGACCGGATCAAGGAGACCGGCGACCCGGACGTGCTCGTGTACGACTACGCGCGAACGTTCTGGACGGGCCGGGCGGAGCGCAACAAGGTCGCGCTGCATCTGACCGAGCAGGGCCCGGCGCCGTTCCGTCTCGAGGACCGGCCGGGTCTGCTGCGGGTGCTGATGGTGGCCTGGAACAAGGCGTACCGGCGGGAGTTCGTCGAGAAGAACGGCCTCGCCTTCCCGCCCGGCTACTACGAGGACACCCCCTGGACCTACCCGGCCCTGATGGCCGCCGGGTCGATCGCGACCCTCGACCGGGTCTGTGTGCACTACCGGCAGCGGCGGCAGGGCAGCATCCTCGGCACCAGGAGCCGCCGGCACTTCGACGTCTTCGACCAGTACGACCGGGTCTTCGCGTTCATCGAGGAGCGGCCCGAACTGGCGCGCTGGCGGCCGGTGTTGTTCCGCCGGATGGTCGACCACTTCTCGACGGTGTTCACCAGGAAGGACCGGCTCCCGAAGGGCAGCCGTGCCGAGTTCCTGCGCACGGCCCGCGCCCACTACCGGCGCTATCACGCGGGGGGCTCGAAAATCCCGCTCCGCACCCGGCTCCGGCACGCTCTCGTCCAC
Organism: Streptomyces sp. NPDC058457; assembly: GCF_042720695.1. NCBI lineage: Bacteria > Bacillati > Actinomycetota > Actinomycetes > Kitasatosporales > Streptomycetaceae > Streptomyces > Streptomyces sp. NPDC058457. The sequence continues at coordinate 74,971 of NZ_JBHXLU010000022.1, forward strand.
TACGGCCTGCACCGCACCTACCGCGCCCTCCAGCTGGCGATGTCCGCCCGCCGCCGCGCCCTCAAGGCCGGCGCCAAGTCCGTCCGCGGCCTGCGCTCGGCCCTGCTCCAGCTGCACTACCGCATCCAGCTGCGGCTCCCGCTGCGCGCCGACCGCGCGGTCTTCGCCGCCTACTGGAACCGCGGCCACGGCTGCAACCCGGGCGCGCTGGAGAAGGCGTTCCGCACCCACGCCCCGCACATCCGCACCGCCTGGATCGCCCGTCCGGAACACCACCACACGATCCCGCCGGGCCCGCGCCGGCTGCGGCCGGGCACCTTCGGCTACTGGACGGCGCTGGCCCGCTCCAAGTACCTGGTCAACAACGTCAACTTCGACCGGCGGCTGCGCAAGCGCCCCGGCCAGGTGTTCGTGCAGACCCAGCACGGCACCCCCCTCAAGCACATGGGCCTGGACCTCCAGGAACACCCGGCGGCCGCCGCCGACATGGACTTCGAGGAGCTCCTGCGGGGCGTCGACAAGTGGGACTACGTCCTGTCCGCGAACCGGCACACCACCCTGACCTGGGAACGCGTCTACCCCGGCGGATACCGGACCCTCGAATACGGCTACCCGCGCAACGACGTCTTCCAGCAGGCCACCTCGGCCGACGTCACCCGGATCCGCGAGTCGCTCGGCGTCCCCGAAGGGTCGGTCGCCCTCCTCTACGCGCCCACCCACCGCGACTACCGGCGCACCCAGCGCCCCGCCCTCGACCTGGACCGGATCGTGCGCCGCCTCGGCCCGCGCTTCGTGATCCTGGCCCGCGCCCACTACTGGCACGGCGGCCCGTTGGCGTCCGGGGACCGGGTGATCGACGTCAGCGACCACCCCAGCGTGGAGTCCCTCTGCCTGGCCGCGGACGCGCTGGTCACCGACTACTCCTCCCTGATGTTCGACTACGCCAACCTGGACCGGCCGATCGTCGTGCACACCGAGGACTGGGACGCCTACCACGCGGCCCGCGGCACCTACTTCGACCTGCGCTCCAGCCCGCCCGGCGCGGTCGCCCGCACCGAGGACGAACTGATCGACATCTTCGCGACCGGCCACTGGCGCGGCTCCCGCTCCGCCCAGCTGCGCGCCGCGTTCCGCGAGCGGTTCTGCCGGTACGACGACGGGCGCGCCGCCGAGCGGGTCGTCCGGCATGTGGTGCTCGGCGAGCCGGCCGGGCTGCCGGAGTTCATCCCGTTGGAGCAGCGGCACCCCGTGCCCTCGGCGGCCGCAGGGCTCGCCCACTCCCCGCTGGCCACCGTTCCGCAACCTTCCGGCCATCTGCCCGTCACCGAGAGCCGCTGAACGCCGTTTGCCTTGCAGGGAGTTCCCTCATGCCCCCGAACACCTCGCGGCCCACTCCGTCCCGGCCGTCCACCTGGCGACCGACGGGAAGGCCGGGCCGCATGCACACCTGAGAAAGAGCAGCATGACCCGCTTCAGCATCATCGTCCCGTCCCACGGGGTCGCCGGCCGGCTGTCCCAGGCGCTGGACTCGGTCCTCGCCCAGTCCTTCGGCGACCTGGAGCTGATCCCGGTCTGCGACGCGGCCGACGCCCCGGCCGCCTCGGTCGCCGCCGCCTACGCCGAGCGGGACTCCCGGGTGGTCCCGGCGCACTCCCCGCCGTCGGCCGGGCTGAGCGGGGCCCGGAACACCGGGATGCGGGCGGCGAACGGCACGTACCTGCTCTTCCTCGACGGTGACGACGTGCTGGTGCCGGGCGCGCTGGCGCTGCTCGACGCCCGGCTCGCCGAGACCGGTGACGTCGACGTCCTGTATGCCGAGCACGAGCGGACGCCCTGGTGGGAGGGCGAGCCGACGAACCCGGCGGCGCCCTTGCTGGCGGGCGTCCCGAACGGCGCGTTCACCCCGGACCGGGCGCCCCGGCTGACCGGCGTGGCACTGCCGGCGTGGAGCGCGGTCTATCGCCGTGCCTTCCTGGCCGAACGGCGGCTGAGCTTTCCGGACGGGCACTTCACGGACCTCGGCTGGGGCGGCCTGACCACCGTCGCCGCCGAGCGGATCGCGGTGCTGCGCTCGGTGGTCGTACGGCACCGGCTGCGTCGGCAGGGCAGCCGGCTGAACCTGCCCGGACCGCATCAGCAAGAACTCCTCGACCAGGTGGAGCTGGTGCTGGAGCGGGCCGCCGCGCTGCCCGGCGAGCGGGCGCGGGCGCTGTTCGAGCAGGTCTTCGGGGTGGTGCTGAAGACGGCCGCGCGGCCGGACCGGATGCCGGCCGGGCACCGGGCGTTCTTCCGGCGGGCGGCCAGGCTGCACCGCGCGCACCGGCCGGACGGGTTCCGGATGCCGGGCGGAAGCGTGGGGGTGCAGCACCGGCTGCTCGCGGCGGGCGCGTACACGGCGTTCCGGATGCTGCGCGGCGCCAACCGGATCGCGGCCGGGGCGGCCGGGCGGCTGCCCCGGCCGCGCATGCCGCTCACCCGGCTGCGGTACGCCCTCGACCTGCGCCGCCCGCTGGACGCGGACCTCGCCGTGTACTGCGCGTACTGGGGGCGCGGTTACGTCTGCAACCCGGCCGCGATCCACGCCGTGGCCCGCGAACTCGCCCCGCACATCCGCTCGGTGTTCCTGGTCGAGGCGGGTCAGGAGCACACCGTGCCGAACGACGTCGAGTACGCGGTGATCGGCAGCCGCCGTTACTGGCAGGTGCTGGCCCGCGCCAAGTACCTCGTCAACAACGCCAACTTCGCCGAGGGGGTCGTCAAGCGGCCCGGCAGTATCCACGTCCAGACGCAGCACGGCACCCCGCTGAAGAGGATGGGCACCGACCAGTCGGCGTACCCGGTGGTCGCCGCGCAGACCGGCAGCTTCACCAGGCTGCTCGGCCGCGTCGACCGCTGGGACTTCAACCTCTCCGCCAACCGCCACTCCACCCAGACGTGGGAGCGCGCCTTCCCCGGCTCGTACCGGACGCTGGAGTACGGCTATCCGCGCAACGACGTCTACTACACCGCGACCGCCCACGACGTGGTCCGGGCCCGCCGCAGGCTGGGCGTCCCGGACGGCAGGACGGCCGTGCTGTACGCCCCCACCCACCGCGACCACCACACCGGTTTCGAGCCCGGGCTCGACCTGGAGGCGTTCTGCGAGGCGGCCGGCGAGGACGTCGTCGTCCTGCTGCGCGCGCACTACTTCTACGACCGGGGAGCCGGCCAGGGCAGCGGCCGGGTCATCGACGTCACCGCGCACCGCTCCGCCGAGGACGTGTGCCTGGCCGCGGACGCGCTGATCACCGACTACTCCTCCATCATGTTCGACTACGCCAACCTGGACCGGCCGATCGTCGTCTACGCCGACGACTGGGAGGTCTACCGGCAGACCCGGGGCGTCTACTTCGACCTGATGGCCGAGCCGCCGGGCCTGGTCGCCCGCACCCCGGAGGAGCTGGCCCGGCTCTTCCGCGACGGCTCCTACCTGGGCCCGGAGTCCAGGCAGCTGCGGGCCGGCTTCCGGTCCCGTTTCTGCCAGTTCGACGACGGCCTGGCCGCCGAGCGGGTCGTACGGCGGGTGTTCCTCGGCCGGCCGCCGGAGGAGATCCCGACGGTGATCCCGCTCGCCGAACGCCTGCCCGCCCCGGCCGCGACCCTCGTCAGGAGCTGACCGTGCCCCGACTCAGTGTGATCATCCCCTGTTTCAAGGTGCAGGGCTTCCTCCGCGAGTGCCTCGACTCGGTCCTGGAACAGTCCTTCCACGACATCGAGGTGATCGCCGTCGACGACCGCTCCCCGGACGGCTGCGGCGCGATCCTCGACGAGTACGCGGCCCGCGACCCGCGCGTGAAGGTCCTGCACCTGCCGGAGAACGTCGGCCTCGGCCGCGCCCGCAACGCCGGACTCCCCTACGCCACCGGTGACTTCCTCCTCTTCCTCGACAGCGACGACACCCTCACCCCGGGCGCGCTGCGCGCGATCACCGACCGGCTGGCGGAGACCGGCGACCCGGACGTGCTGGTCTTCGACTACGCCCGCACCTACTGGTGGGGCGGGACCCGGCGCAACGCGCTCGCCGAGGTGCTGGGTGCGACGGCGGACGTGTTCACGGCGGCCGAACGCCCGGAGATCCTCGACCTGTTGATGGTGGTGTGGAACAAGGCCTACCGCCGGGACTTCGTCGAGGAGAACGGCTTCCAGTTCCCGCCGGGCTACTACGAGGACACCCCCTGGACCTTCCCGGTCATGCTCAGCGCGGCCCGGATCGCCACCCTCGACCGGATCTGCCTCCACTACCGCCAGCGCCGGCAGGGCAACATCCTCTCCACCACCAGCCGCAAGCACTTCGACGTGCACGACCAGTACAAGCGGGTCTTCGCCTTCGTCGGCGCCCGCCCGGAACTGGCCGGCTGGCGGCCGTACCTGCACCGGAAGATGGGCGAGCACTGCCTGGACATCCTCGCCAAACCGGACCGGCTGCCGCCCGCCGCCAAGGGCGAGTTCTTCCGGCGCACGGCGGAGCTGTACCGGGCGTTCCGGCCCGAGGGGGCCGAAGGGGCCGAAGGGGCCGACCTCGGTGTGCTGGGCGGGTCGTACACCTCGTACCGGCTGAGGCAGCAGGCCGGGCGGGCCGGCCGGGCGGGCGGGCGGCAGGCGCTGCGGGTGCGGCGGGCGGCGGGGGCCCGGGCCGGGCGCGCGCTGACCGGGCTCCGCGGCCTGCGCGCCCTGGACGAGGAGCTGGTCCTGTACTCGGCGGCCTCGCACCAGGGGCTGCGGGGCGACCCGGCGGCCGTGTACCGCGCGGCCCGGGAGATCGCCCCGCGGCTGCGGGGCGTCTGGGTGGTGCGGGACCCGGAGGTCGCGGCGGGACTGCCGGCGGGCGTGGCGCATGTGCTGCTGGACTCCCCCGAGTACCAGCGGCTGACCGCCCGCGCGAAGTTCTTCGTCAACGACGTCAACTGGCCCGGCTCCCTGGTGAAACGACCCGGCAGCGTGCACGTGCACACGCACCGGGGCACCCCGCTCAAGTACCTGGGCGCCGACCTGCTGGGCAAGCCCGGCGCCCGGCTCGGTTTCGACGTGCCGCAGATGCTGCGCCGGGCCGACCGCTGGGACCACAGCCTGGTCGCCAACCGCCACTCGGAGCTGGTGTGGGAGCGGGCCTACCCCTGTCACTTCGCGTCGGCCCGCACGGGCAGCCCGCGCAACGACGTCCTGGTGACCGGCGGCCGGACGGACTTCCGGGCCCGGCACGGCATTCCCGCCGACCACACGGTGGTGCTGTACGCGCCGACCCGCCGCGACTACGTCCGGGGCGGTCATGTCGACCGGATCGACCTGGCCCGGTTCGCCGCCGACCTCGGCGAGGGGCACACGCTGGTGGTCCGCCTGCATCCGGCCCTGGCGACCGGTCCGGCGCGCGGGATGGGTCTGGCCGAGCTGCACCGGCGCGGGATCGTGGTCGACGCGACCGGCGAACCGCACGCCGAGGAGGTCATGCTGGCCTCGGACGCCCTGGTCACCGACTACTCGTCGATCATGTTCGACTACGCCAACCTGGACCGCCCGATCGTCGTGCACGCCGACGACTGGGCCGCGTACACCGCGAGCCGGGGCGCCTATCTCGACATCACCGCCGAGGCGCCGGGCCATGTCTCGCACTCCTACCGGGAGTTGGCGTGGCTGTTCGCCTCGGGCGGCTGGCGGGACGAGGAGTCGGCGCGGCTGCGGGCCGACTTCCGGTCCCGGTTCTGCGAGTTCGACGACGGCCGGGCCGCCGAACGGGTCGTACGGACGCTGCTCCTTGGCGAGGCGATGCCGGAGCCGGCCCGGGTGCCCGGTCCGGCCGGCGCGCCCGACGTGCTGGCGTCGACGTGAGACCGCGCACCTGGGTGCTGGTGCTGGCCGCCGTCTTCGCGGTGCTGCAACTCGCCGACGTCACCGGCCGGGACACACCCGACTCCAAGAACTACGTGTCGTACGCGCTGGCCCTGGCCGGGGCGGGCAAGCGGGAGGCGGCGGCCGAGACGGTGGACTGGGCGTGCGCGGGTGAGGCGTCGGCGGCGGAGCGCGCGCAGCGCGTGGACGTGCTGCGCTTCCACGCGCCGAGTCCGGCGGGCCGGGTGTTCGCGGACTGCTGGGCCGGTGAACTGGGGCGGCTGGACGGGCGGTTGCAGGCCGGCGGCGCGCAGACGGACGGGCACATCGTGCCGTTCGTGGCCCCCCGGCTGCGGCGGATCTTCGAGGTGCGACCGGGCTATCCGGTGTTCCTGGTGCCGTTCGTCACCGTGTTCGGGGTGACCTGGGGGGTGTGGCTGGCGAGTGTGCTGGTCGCGGTCGCGGGCGGGGTGCTGGTCTTCCTGGTGCTGCGGACGGTGTCGGTACCGGTGCCGCTCGCGCTGACCGGGCAGGTCCTGTACTACGTGCTGCCGGTCGGCACGACCGCTATGCGGCCGATGACGGAGGGCCTGATGCTGGCCCTGACCCTGACGGCGGTGTGGGGCTGCGCACTGGCCCTGACCGGGCGGCCACTGGCCCTGACCGGGCGGGCGCGGGCGGGGACCGGGCTGCTGGCGGGGACCGGGCTGCTGGCGGGCGCGTTGCTCGCGCTGTTCGCCGTGAAGCACTCGCAGGCGCTCTTCCTGGGTGCGTGCCTGGCCGGGGCCGCGGCGGTGGTCGCGCTGTGGCGGCGCCGGCACGGCCGGGGACCCGGGCGCGCGGTGACCGCGATCGCGGTGGCGGGGTGCGGAGCGGTCGCCGGCACCCTGCTCCTCGCCCGGCTGCTGCGCTACCCCTCCGAGGCGGAGAGCGTGCAGGACCTGCTGACCGGCCACTACACCCGCCCGGACCGGGCCCACCCGTGGCGGGAGTTCCTCCATCTGGAGTTCGACTTCTGGGTGGAGTGGCTGCGCCGGCAGCTGACGGAACCGCTGTTCCCGGCAGCACTGGCGGCCGGGGCGTGGGGAGCACGGCGGCGGCCGGCCTTCGGTGTCTTCCTGCTGGCGGCCGCCGGAACCGGGATCCTCACCCAGGCCGGGCATCCCGACATCACCATCTTCGGCGACCGGCTGATCGTGCTGGCCTGGCTGCTGCCGGTGGTGGGCGTGCCGCTGCTCCTCGAACCGCTGCTGCGCCGCCCGGTCCCGGTTCCCGCGCAGGGGTCGCCCGAGGCGGTCGGCGTCACTCGATGAGGTGACGGACGGCAACGCCGTCGGGGCGGACGGGAACACTTGGCAAATGGTCCGCCCTGTCCGTTTCCTCCGGTGAGCACCGGCGCCCTGCTCCGGCGCGCCACGCGCGGCTCCACCGCCCTGCGCGGCGGCCGGGTCCGCAGACTCACCCCGTACCAGGTCTTCGGCCTGCTGTTCTGGCTGGTGATGACCCTGGCGTACTGGCGGGTGCCACCGTGCTGCGAGGCCGGGCAGCACGCGGCGGCGGTGGCACGGCTGCGGGCGGGCCTGACGAACACCGCCGCGACCCCGTACGTGCTGGCGCAGGGTGCGCTGGCCCGGCTGACCGGGCTCAGCGGCTGGCAGCTGCTGCGGGTGTGCGGCCCGCTGAACCTGGTGGTGCTGCTGACGGGCCTCGGCCGGCTGGTCCGGGTCCTCACCCCGCGCCGGTGGGCGCCGGTGCTGGCGCTGGCCTTCCTGTCCGTGCTGTGGGGCACGCGACCGGCCTGGGGCGGGGGCTCGCTGGCCCTGCTGCCGCTGACCGGCAGCCTCGGCTACCCGTCCGCGTTCGCCCTCGGCCTCACCCTCTGGGCCTGGTCCCTGACCGGTGCCCGCGCCCGCGATCTGCGCCGGGTGCGCTATGTCGGCCCGAGCGGCCTGCGCAGCCTGTCCGGATACGCGGCACTCGGACTGCTGTACGGGGCGGTGGCCCTGGTCGACCCGGTGACCGGGGTGGGCGCGGCGGCTGGGGCGGTGGCGTTCGTGGCGGGGTGGCAGCGGGGGTGGCGGGGCTCGGTATGGGGGCGGTGGGCACTGACGTGCGCGGTGGCGGCGGCAGCCCTCGCCTTCGGCACGCACGCGCGCGTGCTGCCGGCTTCGCCGTACGAGCCGTACGAGCCGTACGGGTCGTACGGCTCGTACGACGGGTCGATCGGGTTGGACGAGTTGATCGGGTTGACCGGTCAGTGCTGGCTGGCCCTGCTCGGGGTGCCGGCGCTGTGGTTGCGGGCCCGGCGGGCGGCCGGGCCCGGTCCGCGGGGTTCGCTGGAGCTTGCGGCCCGGCGTGATCCGCTGGTGCTGCTGTTCGCCCTGGAGTGCCTGGTGCTGGTGGGCGGCCGGCTCGTCGGGGTGCTCGGGCTCGTGCTGCTGGCGCCGCAGTGCGCGCTCGCCGTGGAGCTGGCGGCGCAGCGGCCCTGGCCCGGATGGCGGCGGGCGCTCGGCTGGGCCGCGGCCGGCGGGGTCTGCCTGGGCTTTCTGGCCGCGCAGGCCGGGGCGGTCGTACCGCGCTCGGTGGATCCGGTCGGCTTCGTGCAGCCGCCGCGCTGGCCGTCGTACGACTGGGCGGCCCGGCACATCGGCCCGGGGGAACCGGTGATCACGGACGCCTACTACGCCGTCCGGCTGCTCCCGGGGTACGGCATCGACCTGACCGACGGCCACGACCACCGCCCCCGGGTGCGCTGGCTGCTGCTGACGCGGCGGGAGCGGCTGCCCGCGGAGGCGGTGGTCGTGGACTGGAGCCGGCGCACCGGGGAGGTGCTCGCGCGGCTCACCCGGACGCGGGACGCGTCCCCGGTGCCGCTGACTACTCGATGACGAGGTCGACCGGGATGTTGCCCTTGGTGGCCTTGGAGTAGGGGCAGTAGGCGTGGGCCTGGTGGACCAGCTTCTCGCCGGTCTCGTTGGCGAGCGCCTCGGGAAGCTCGACGCGCAGGGTGACCTTGAGCGCGAAGCCGCCGTCGGACTCGTCCTTGCCGATGCCGACCTCGGCGGTGACGGAGATCTCGCCGGTGTCGACCTTGGCCTGGCGGCCGATGGCGCCGAGGGCGCTGGCGAAACAGGCGGCGTAACCGGCGGCGAAGAGCTGCTCCGGGTTGGTGCCCTGGCCGTTGCCGCCCAGCGCGGGCGGGAACGCCAGCGTCAGGTCCAGCTGCCCGTCCGAGCTGACCGCCCGTCCTTCCCGGCCGGTGGCGGTGGCGGCTGCCGTGTAGATGGCGTCCATGGAAGACCATCCCTCTCGAAGTACTCGAAGTATCGGTGTTCCGGCGGCTCCCGTTCCGGCCGCCCTCACGACCACAAGTAGAGCACACAATTCAATTGCACACAACTAAATGACCCGCAAGCGCTACGCTTGAACCATGAGCGCGACGACCCCGATCCCCAGCCCCGCCGCAGAGGCGGAGTGGCTCCACCTGGACCGCCAGATCTGCTTCTCCCTGCACGCCGCGTCCCGCGCCTTCAACGGCGTCTACCGCGTGATCCTCAAGGACCTCGGGCTCACCTACCCGCAGTACCTGGTGATGCTGGTGCTGTGGGAACAGGGCGACCTGCCGGTCAAGAAGCTCGGCGAACACCTGCGCCTGGACTCCGGCACCCTGTCGCCGCTGCTCAAGCGCCTGGAGGCGGCGGGCCTGGTACTCCGCGAGCGCAGCACGCGCGACGAACGCTCGGTGGAGGTACGGCTGACGGAGGAGGGCGCCGCGCTGCGGGAGCGGGCGCTGGAGGTACCGCGGAGGATCGTGTCGGCGACGGGCTTCGACGTGGACGAGATCCGGGACCTGAAGGCGCGGCTGGACCAGCTGACGGGGACTTTGGATACGGCGGCCTTGGAGGAGGGTTCCTAACTAGAAGAGTCCCAGTGGAGCGCCCCTCTTTTGGCTTTCAGGGGCGCGGGGCTGTTGCCGATGTGCGGCTGTCGCCGCGTGGGTGCGACCAGCCCCCACCGGCCTGCACCGCGGACTCGGCCGAACCCACCCGAATCGGCCGCACATACAACCTCAGCGCAACCCGATCGATCACCATCTCCTCCCGCAGCACGAACTGCTGGTTCAGCACAGCGAACTTGGCCCGCTCCGTAGCGAGCCGCGGCCGATACCCGCTCACCAGCGCGTACTTCTCCATCACCGCCCACACCTCGTCCACCCCGGCCAACCGCCGCCGCAGCGTCCCCGCCCCCACCTCACGCCCGTACAACGTCCCCGACACCGGCCCCGGCTCGGCCAGCGCAACGTCCTTCGTGGACTTGAAGTCGGCGGGATACGCAAGCTCCGCCCCACGCGCGTGGGCCGGCAGGAACAGCACGGGGTCGCCGGGCCGCAGCACACGAGCCACCGCCGCCGCGACCGCGCCGAGGTTGTCGGCACGGTTGCCCGGCACCCGGTCCGCCCGCAGCAGCGGGACCTGGTGGGTGAAGGCGAGGACGACCGCCAGGACCCCGGCCAGGGTGAGCGCGGGCGACCTGGGCGCCGTCGCCGTGCCGTGGGACCAGAGCCTGCCGAGCACCCCGGCGACCCGGTCCGCGCCGAGCGCCACCAGCAACGGCCCCCCGGCCAGCGCGTACAGCACATACCGGTCGACGTACAACGGGGTGAACTGCGAGGCCAGCATCAGCGCCACCGGTGGCAGCACCGCGAGCGGCAGCGCGACCGCCGCGAGCGTCACCTCGCCGCGCCGGCCCACCAGCCGCGTCAGCCCGAGGAGTCCGAGCGCCAGGCACGCCCAGTACACCCCGTCGGTCGGTCCGACGTACTGGCGCAGCAGCTCCTGCGCGGTCTCCACGTCCGGCTCCCGCAGCCACGCCACCTGGGCCGACTGCCCGTGCGAGACCACGACCATCGGCAGCAGCGACAGCGCCACGCCCCCGGCCGCGCAGCCCCACCCCCGCCACACCCTTCCCGACGAACGGGCCAGCGCCAGAGTTCCCGCGTGTGCGAGCAGCAGCAGGACGGCGAACTCGTGCAGCCAGCAGGTGACTCCGAGTACGACGCCGTACTGGCACCAGGCCCGCCGGCCCTCCTCCCGCACCGCCCGGACGAAGAGCAGCGTCGCGCCGGCGGCACCCGCGGCGACCAGGGCGTAGGAGCGGCCCTCCTGCGCGTAGTGGCCGACCAGCGGGGTGACCGCGTACAGCAGCCCGGCCCACAGGCCGACCCGCGGCCGGGCCAGACGGCTGCCCAGGGCGGCCACCAGGCCCGCGGTGACGGCCGCCGCGCACACCGAGGGCAGGCGGAGGACAACCTCGCCGGGGTGGCCGGGATCGGCGGCGAGGACGACGTGCATCAGCAGGTAGTACAGGCCGTGCACCGCGTCCACGCCGTGCAGCAGCCGCCAGATCTGCGGCACCGTGCGCCGGGCGACCTGGTAGGTGACGGCCTCGTCGCGCCACATGCCGCCGCGGTGCAGCCCCCAGAACCCGACCGCGAGCATCACCGCGGCCGGGACGGCCACGGCCAGGCCCCGGGCCGCCCCCGGCCACCGGGGCGGACCGCCCGACGGGCGCGGCCGACTCCGTGGAGCCGGCCGGCTGTCCTGTGCTGTTCGCGTCGTTCGCGGATGCGCTTTTACGAGAGGCCCGATAGTCACCACGGCCCGATCTTTTGCGATTAGCCAACCTTTGCCGGGTATTGACGGCGTATCGGCATGGATACACCATCCGCGCGGCTTACGCTCGCGGTTGATGAATCGCCGCCCGTACTTGCCGCTCCCGCGCGTCCCGTTCGCCCCGCCTGTTCGACTCCCGCGGCTCCGCCGCCCGCCCGGCCTCTCACGTCTCCTCTGTCTCGCCGTCGCCTGGACCGCCACGCGCGCGTCGATGCTGTGGCTCCTCGCCCACAACAACGAGCGAACCCTGGGCCACGGAGCGGTCTCGCGCGAAGTGTGGCGGCTGTACTTCCACTGGTACGGCGTGCTGTCGCACGGCGCGTTCCCGGCGCACGACACGTTGTGGCAGTACCCGCCGGGCGCCGGTGCGGTGCTGCTCGCGCCGGGGCTGGCGCCCGGACTGAGCTACTTCCAGGCGTTCGTCGCACTCACCCTGGCCACCGACGCGCTGATCACGGCGGCGCTCGCCCGCGCGGGCACGCGCCCCGGCCGCACCCTGCTCGGCGCGGCCCTGTGGACCGGCGGCCTCCCCCTGCTGCTGCACCTCCCGCTCGCCCGCTACGACGTGGAGGTCACCGCCTTCGCCGTGCTCGCCCTGCTGGCGCTGTCGCGCTCCACGCGCGCGTGCGGTGCGCTGGCGGCGCTGGGCGCGCTGGTGAAGGTGTGGCCGGCGCTGGTGCTGCTGGGCCTGGCGCGCGGGCGGCCGACGCGCACGGCGTGGCTGTCCGCGGCCCTGACCGGGACAGCGGCCCTCGCCGCGCTCGTGGTGTCGTTCCGCAACCCGCTGGCCTTTCTGCGTCAGCAGGGCGGCCGGGGTGTGCAGATCGAGTCCCTCGGCGGGACCGCGCTCAGCCTCGCGCGGCAGGCCGGCTGGCGGGGCACGGCCCGCTACCAGTACGGCGCCATGGAACTGGTCGGACCGCACGTGCACGCGGTCGCGACCGTCTCCCTCGCGCTCACCGCGGCAGCCTTCGCCCTCCTCCTGCTGTGGCGGGTACGGGCCCGGCACTGGACCCCGGCCACCCCGTACGACGCGGCCCTGAGCGCCGTCCTCCTGTTCACCGTCACCAGCCGGGTGATCAGCCCGCAGTACATGATCTGGCTGCTCGGCCTGGCCGCCGTGTGCCTGACCTCACGGCACACCACGCAGCGTCCGGTCGCCGCGCTGATCATGGCGGCGACCGCGCTCAGTGCCGTCGCCTACCCCGCGTTCTACGCCGACGTCGTCCGCTGCACCTGGACCGGCTGTCTGCTGATGCTCGCCCGCAACGGCCTGCTGGCCACCGCCGCCGTGCTCTCCCTCACCCGCCTGTGGCGCGCCTCCCGCCGCCGGGAGAGCACGTCACGTGTCCACATGGTCACAACAGGCCAGGCCGGTCGTCCGCAGATGTCGGCGGCACCTGCTTCACTGAGGGGTGACCGCGGCTGACGAACACCACGGGCCAACTGACGGAGGGGACGGCCACACATGACCTGGCTGATCACCGGCGGCGCCGGTTACATCGGGGCGCATGTCGTACGGGCGATGACGGAGGCGGGCGAGCGGACGGTGGTCTACGACGACCTGTCCACCGGCATCGCCGACCGCGTGCCGGGGGACGTGCCCCTGGTGACGGGCTCCACGCTCGACGGTGAGAAGGTCGCGCGCGTCCTGGCCGAGCACGAGGTGACCGGGGTCGTGCACCTGGCGGCGAAGAAGCAGGTCGGCGAGTCGGTGGACCGTCCGCTGCACTACTACCACGAGAACGTCGAAGGCCTGCGCGTCCTGCTTCAGGCGGTGACGGAGGCACAGGTCCCCTCCTTCGTCTTCTCCTCCTCCGCGGCGGTCTACGGCATGCCGGACGTCGACCTGGTGACGGAGGAGACGCCGTGCGTGCCGATGTCGCCGTACGGCGAGACGAAGCTCGCGGGTGAGTGGCTGGTCCGCGCGACGGGCCGGGCCACGGGCCTCGCCACGGCTTCGCTCCGCTACTTCAACGTGGCCGGCGCGGCCCGCCCCGAACTCGCCGACGTGGGCGTCTACAACCTCATCCCGATGGTCTTCGAGAAGCTCACCGAGAACGCGCCGCCGCGCATCTTCGGCGACGACTACGCGACACCGGACGGCACCTGCGTCCGCGACTACATCCACGTGGTGGACCTCGCCGAGGCCCACGTGGCCGCGGCCCGCGCCCTCCAGGCCGAGCCGGGCCGCGAACTGACCCTCAACATCGGGCGCGGCGAGGGCGTCTCGGTCCGCGAGATGATCGACCGCATCAACGCGGTCACCGGCCACGACCTCCCCGCGACCGTCGCCGCACGCCGCCCCGGCGACCCGGCCCGCGTGGTCGCCTCCGCCGACCGCATCACCACCGCACTCGACTGGAAGACCAAACACGACATCCACGACATGATCACCTCAGCCTGGGCCGGCTGGGTACGCCTGCACCCGGAGGCGACCCGGGGCTGACGCACCGGCCCGGCCGCCGGGTAGGTGACCTCCCGTCACTCCCCCGCCCTGCGGGCCTGTTTGGCCTCCTCGGCTATGGACCAGGCGTCCGCCACCGGGCCCACGTGGCCGAGTTTGTCGGGGTTGAGGACCAGGCGGACGGCCTGGATGCGGCCGTCGAGGATGTCGAGGGAGAAGGTCTGCAGGACCTTGCCGTGGCGGTCGCGGAAGATCGCGCCGGGCTGGCCGTTGACCTCGTGCTGCTCGCAGGTGACGTCGATCCGGAAGAGCAACGGGATGACGGCGGCGAGGAGACGGGCCACGTTCTGGGCGCCCAGCACGGCGCGGGCCAGCTGCGGGGCCTTGCCGCCGGCGTCGCTGACCAGCGACACGTCGGCGGCGAGCAGCTCCTGGAGGCCGGCCAGGTCGCCTTCGTGGAGGGCTTCGAAGAAGCGTGCGGCCAGTTCGTCGCGTTCCCTGCGGTCCGCCTCGAAACGGGGGCGGCCCTCGGCCATGTGGCGCCGGGCCCGGACCGCGAGCTGGCGGCAGGCGGCCTCCGAGCGGCCCACCGCCGACGCGACCTCGGGGAAGCCGAAGTCGAACACCTCGCGCAGGACGAAGACCGCGCGTTCCAGGGGGCTGAGCCGCTCCAGGAGCAGCAGCGCCGCCATCGACACCGAGTCGGCCAGCTCCGCCGACCGCACCGGGTCCTCGTAGGGGTCGGCGAGCAGCGGCTCGGGGAACCACGGGCCGACGTACTCCTCGCGCCGGACCCGGGCCGAGCGCAGTACGTCGATCGAGATCCGGGTCACCGCGGCCGACAGGAAGGCCTTCGGCGACCTGACCTCCGTCGGTGAGCCGGCGAAGCGCAGCCAGGCCTCCTGGACCGCGTCCTCGGCCTCGCCGACGCTGCCCAGGATCCGGTACGCGATCGAGAACAGCAGCGGCCGCAGCTCCTGGAACTCCTCGGTCCTGTTCTTCATGTGCGTCTCCCCCTCGTCCCGTCCCGTCCTGTCCCGTCCCGGCCCGTCAGAAGGCGCCCGGGCCGAACCGGCCCGCCGCGACGACCAGCGCCAGCGCGAGGTAGACCAGGTTCAGCGCCACGAACGCCCGCTCGCCGCGCCGGCCATGGGTGATCATCGCGCCGATCATCAGCAGGATCCAGGCGGTGGCGGTCACCGGCACCAGTACCGGTGCGACGCCGGTGACGGCGGGCAGCACCAGACCCGCCGCGGCCAGGAGTTCGAGGATGCCGAGCGTCCGCACGAAACCGTCGCCGACGTCACCGGTCCAGCCGCCGCCGTGGGCCGCGGCCGGCTTCTCCCTCGGCACGAACGTCTTGCTGATCCCGCCGGCCAGCGCCACCGCGGCGAGCAGCCCGGCGGCGATCCACAGCGCGAGGTTCATCGTCCACTCCTTGATCGGGATGCCTGCGCCCTCTACGACGAGACGGCCGCTGCGGCTGTGACATCCCCGGCGGAGTGGTTCACAGCGCCTTGAGCGCCTCCGTGGTCCCGCGGGCCAGCGCCGCCAGATACCCCTTCGGCAGCTTCGGGGTGCGGATCACCACCGAGCGCCAGTACAGCGGGCCGGAGATCAGGTCCATGGCCAGGTCGTCGTCGAGGCCCTCGGCGAGTTCGCCGCGCCGCTGCGCCGCCTCGATGATCTTGCTGGCGACGCCCTCCTGGCCCTCGCGCAGCGTCTTCTGCATGGCCTCGGCGATGTCCGGGTTGCGGGCCGCCTCGGCCTGGAGGTCCGGGATGATCTGCGAGGCGACCGGGTGGCGCAGCGCGCGGGACGTGACCTCGTACAGCAGGCGCAGGTCGCCCTCCAGGGAGCCGGTGTCGGGTACCGGCAGGCCCAGCACGGCGAGGGCCGAGACGACGTCGAGGACCAGGTGCAGCTTGGAGCGCCAGCGGCGGTAGACGGCGGTCTTGCCGACGCCCGCACGGCGCGCGATGCCCTCGATGGACATCCGGGCATACCCGACCGCCGCGAGCTCCTCGAAGACGGCGGCCCGGATGGCCTCGGTCACGTCCTCGCGGAGGACGGCAGCCCCGGCAGGGGCTCGTCGGCGCGGACGCGTCTGGGACTCCTCGGCGTTCGTCGTCATGCTCCCAGCATAGGGGCGTAACGACGAAACGGTTGCGTTCCGACGACGCACCGACACGGAGCCGCCACCCGAACGCCGCAACGCGGACGCGCTGAACGCGCCCCAGGTCATCGCCGTACCGAACACGTGCCCGCACCACGCCGCAACGAATCGGTCGCGCCCCGACCTCGAAAGTGTTACGGCGCGCATCCGTCCGTGACGACGAAACGGTTGCGTTCCGACGCCAACTCGGCCTACGCTCCCGTTGCGACGATACGGTCCCGTCCCGACGTAAGAAAACGTGAAGAGAAGCGTAAGGAAACTTCGGGTGACGGGCCCGGCCCCAGCCGGACGCCGCAGCACCCCCACCCCCCGAGTGAAAGCAGCGGATGTGACCCAGGTTCTCCACACACCGCCCCCGGCCCCGGTCACGGCCGAGGACGACCTCGCGGCGCTCGCCGCCCGGCACGGTCTCTCGGTCAGCGGCGCCCGCCCCACCCTGCCCCAGTACATCCGCCAACTGTGGGCGCGGCGGCACTTCATCGTCGCGTTCGCGACCGCCAAGCTCACCGCCCAGTACGCGCAGGCGAAGCTCGGCCAGGTCTGGCAGGTCATGACCCCGCTGCTGAACGCGGCCGTCTACTACTTCATCTTCGGCATCCTGCTGGGCACCAAGAGGGGCGTGCCGGACTACATCCCGTTCCTGGTCACGGGCGTGTTCATCTGGACGTTCACGTCGAGCTCGATCATGACCGGCACCCGCGCGATCGCCGGCAACCTCGGCCTCGTCCGCGCCCTGCACTTCCCGCGGGCCGCGCTGCCCATCTCCTTCTGCCTCCAGCAGCTGCAGCAGCTGCTGTTCTCGATGGCCGCCCTGGCCGTCATCCTGCTCTGCTTCGGCGTGCCGGTGGCCGCCTCCTGGCTGCTGGCGATCCCGGTGCTGATCCTCCAGTTCACCTTCAACACCGGCATGTCGCTGATCATGGCCCGATGGGGCGCCAAGACCCCGGACATCTCCCAGCTGATGCCGTTCGTGCTGCGCACCTGGATGTACATCTCGGGCGTCATGTGGAACATCGACAAGCTGACCAAGAACCACCACGGTCTGCCGAGCTGGGTGAACCCGGTACTCAAGGACAACCCGGCCGCCGTCTACATCGACCTGATGCGCTACGCCCTGATCGACAGCTTCCACTCCAGCCAGCTGCCGCCGCACGTGTGGATCGTCGCGACCGGCTGGGCCCTGGTCATGGGCGTCGGCGGCTTCATCTACTTCTGGAAGGCTGAGGAGACGTACGGCCGTGGCTGAGAACGTGAGCGACACCCCCATCGTGAGCGACACCCGCAGCATGAGCGACACCCCCATCCCCACCGTCGTCGCCGACAGCGTCGACATCGTCTACCGGGTCAACGGCACCGGCGCCGGACGCGGCTCCGCCACCGCCGCCCTCAACCGCATGCTGCGCCGCAAGAACGCCGAGAAGGCGGCGGGCACCCGCACGGTGCACGCGGTCAAGAACGTCTCCTTCGTCGCCTACAAGGGCGAGGCGATCGGCCTGATCGGCACCAACGGCTCCGGCAAGTCCACCCTCCTCAAGGCGGTCGCCGGCCTGCTGCCCGTGGAGAACGGCGCCATCTACACCGACGGCCAGCCCTCCCTCCTCGGCGTCAACGCGGCCCTGATGGGCGACCTGACCGGCGAGAAGAACGTCTACCTCGGCGGCCTCGCCATGGGCATGTCCCGCGAGGAGATCAAGGAGCGCTACCAGGACATCGTCGACTTCTCCGGCATCAACGAGAAGGGCGACTTCATCACCCTCCCGATGCGCACCTACTCCTCCGGCATGGGCGCCCGGCTGCGGTTCTCCATCGCCGCCGCCAAGGACCACGACGTCCTGCTCATCGACGAGGCCCTGGCCACCGGTGACGCGTCCTTCCGCATGCGGTCCGAGGAGCGCATCCGCGAGCTGCGCCAGCACGCGGGCACGGTGTTCCTGGTCAGCCACAACAACAAGTCCATCCGCGACACCTGCGAGCGGGTGCTGTGGCTGGAGCGCGGTGTGCTGCGCATGGACGGGCCGACCGAGGACGTCCTCACGGAGTACGAGGCCTTCACCGGCGACAAGTCCGACAAGACGAAGGCCAAGCCGAAGCCGAAGCCGAAGGTCGCCCAGCCTTCCTGAAGCAGATCTACGACCGCGAGCCGCGCCGTTGCTACACGGCGCGGCTCGTGTCCGTCCGGAACACCCACGTCCGGTAGACGAGGAAGCGGAAGGCGGAGGCGAGCACGATCGACAGCGCCTTCACGATGTTGGATTCCAGCGGCCCGGCGAGACCGAGACCGTGATAGCCGGCATAGAACAGACCGCTCTCCAGCACGACACCCACTCCGCTGAACACGAAGAAAAGTGCGATCTGCTGTCGTGTGCGCGAGGCCCGGTCACGATAGGCGAAAAACCGGAAGCCCACGTAATTGGTCGACATCGCCAGGCAGCTGGCCGCCACCGTCGCGGTCATGGCCGGCCAACGCAGGCCGTGCAGCAGCAGGTTGAAGACCAGGAAATTGACGAGGACACCGCTGCCGCCGACGACCCCGAATTTCACGACCTCGAGTACGACCTGCGGGACCGGCCGCCCCACCGTGAGTTGAACTGTCACACGGCAGACCATATCCGAGACATCCCGATTAGCAGGAAACGGTAAATCCGCCGCCCTTTTTCCCCTAAACATCGGCAAGAATAAGCATCGGCAAGAAAGAAAGCGCCCCGAGCCGCCATCGGCCCGGGGCGCCTTTCATGTCATACGACTGCTTCGTGCGACTACTTCGTACGGCTACTTCATACGACTGCTTCGTACGGCTACGAGTGCGTGCGCAGCAGTGTCCGCATCGTCCGCATGGCCACCGAGAGGTTGGCCAGGTCGAAGGAGTCCGAGCTGCGGATCTCCTCCAGGGTGGTCCGGGCCCTGCCCAGGATCGCGCTGTTCTTCTGCTCCCAGGCCTGGTAGCGCTGCTCGGGCGTCGACGTGCCGTTGCCCGCGGCGAGCACGTCGGCGGTGAGCATCGCGTGCGCCGCGTACAGGTCCTCGCGGATGGAGGCGCGGGCCATCGACTGCCAGCGGTCGGCGCGCGGGAGCTCGATGATGCGGTCCATCAGCTGGGTGACGCCGAGCCGGTCGGCGAGATCGTAGTAGACCTCGGCGACGTCCAGCGGCTCCTTGCCCGTGCGGTCGGCCACCGAGACGATGTCCAGCGCCGGGAAGGCGGAGGAGAAGCCGGCCACGCGGGTGGCGACCTCGGCGGGCACACCGGCGCCGGACAGCTCGTCGTACACGTGCTGGTACCACTCCAGGTCCGCGCCGCGCAGCAGCTTCGGCAGCTGCTGCCAGACCTGTTCGACCCGCTCGGAGAAGAAGTCGACGGTCTCAAGGAGCTGGAGCGGCTGCGGCCGGTTGTTGAGCAGCCAGCGGGTGCCGCGCTCCACCAGACGGCGGGAGTGCAGTCGGATCCGGGTCTGGACGGCCGCGTCGACCCTGTTGTCCAGCTCCTCGACCGCGTCCCACACCGGGGCCGAGCGGAAGATCGCGCGGGCCGCGGTCTGCGCCCGGACGATCTCCTCCAGGGAGGCCCCGGTCTCCTCGCGCAGCCGGTGCAGGTAGGTGGTGCCACCGGTGTTGACCGTGTCGTTGACCAGGACCGTGGTGGTGATCTCGCGGCGCAGCGGGTGGGTGGCGAGCGCGGCGGCGAACCGCTCGCGCAGCGCCGTCGGGAAGTAGGCGTGCAGCAGGCTGCTCAGATACGGGTCGTCCGGCAGCGTGGTCGCCAGCAGCTCGTCGGCGACCGTGATCTTCGTGTACGCCAGCAGGACGGCCGTCTCCGGGCCGGTCAGGCCCTGGCCGGTGCCGATGCGCTCGCGGATCTGGCGGTCGGTGGGCAGGAACTCGAGAGCCCGGTCGAGATGGCCTTCCCTGACCAGGTGGCGGATGAACCGCTGCTGGGCGTGGAGCATGTCCCCGGACTGGGCGAGTGCGTTGGAGATCGCCACGTTCTGCGCGTAGTTGTTGCGCAGCACCAGGGCGCCGACCTCGTCGGTCATCTCGGCGAGCAGCTTGTTGCGCTGCTTGACCGTCATGTCGCCGTCCGCGACCGCGCCGTTGAGCAGGATCTTGATGTTCACCTCGTGGTCGGAGGTGTCCACGCCTGCGCTGTTGTCGATGGCATCGGTGTTGATCTTGCCGCCCTGGCGGGCGAACTCGATCCGGCCCAGCTGGGTCAGGCCCAGGTTGCCGCCCTCGCCGAC
Source organism: Streptomyces sp. NPDC058457 (assembly GCF_042720695.1). Taxonomy (NCBI): domain Bacteria; kingdom Bacillati; phylum Actinomycetota; class Actinomycetes; order Kitasatosporales; family Streptomycetaceae; genus Streptomyces; species Streptomyces sp. NPDC058457. Next base: position 95,323 of record NZ_JBHXLU010000022.1, read on the forward strand.
GACCTTGACGCGCAGGTCGGCGCCGTCGACACGGATGGCGTCGTTGGCCTTGTCGCCGACGTCCGCGTTGGACTCGGTCGACGCCTTGACGTAGGTGCCGATGCCGCCGTTCCACAGCAGGTCGACCGGCGCCGCGAGGATCGCCTTCATCAGCTCGGCCGGGGTCAGCTTGGCGACCTTCTCCTCGATGCCGAGGGCCTCGCGGATGTGGCCGTTGACCGGGATGGCCTTGGCGCTGCGCGGGAAGATCCCGCCGCCCTGCGAGAGCAGGTCGGTGTCGTAGTCGCCCCAGCTGGAGCGGGGCAGGTCGAACAGGCGGCGGCGCTCGGCGTAGGAGGTGGCCGCGTCCGGGTTCGGGTCGATGAAGATGTGCCGGTGGTCGAAGGCGGCGACCAGGCGGATCTGCTCGCTGAGCAGCATGCCGTTGCCGAACACGTCACCGGACATGTCGCCGATGCCGACGACCGTGAAGTCCTCGGTCTGGGTGTCGACGCCCAGCTCCCGGAAGTGCCGCTTCACGGACTCCCAGGCGCCGCGCGCGGTGATGCCCATACCCTTGTGGTCGTAGCCCGCGCTGCCGCCGGAGGCGAAGGCGTCGCCGAGCCAGAAGTTGTAGCTGCCGGCGACCTCGTTGGCGATGTCGGAGAACGTCGCGGTGCCCTTGTCGGCCGCGACCACCAGGTAGGTGTCGTCCTCGTCGTGCCGGACCACGTCCTGCGGGGGCACGACCTCGCCGGCCACCATGTTGTCGGTGATGTCGAGCAGCGCCGAGATGAACGTCTTGTAGCTGGCGATGCCCTCGGCCAGCCACGCGTCCCGGTCCACGCCCGGGTCGGGCAGCTGCTTGGCGACGAAGCCGCCCTTGGCGCCGACGGGCACGATGACGGTGTTCTTCACCATCTGCGCCTTGACCAGGCCGAGGATCTCGGTGCGGAAGTCCTCACGCCGGTCGGACCAGCGCAGACCGCCGCGCGCGACCTTGCCGAAGCGCAGGTGCACGCCCTCGACGCGCGGCGAGTACACCCAGATCTCGAACGCCGGGCGGGGCGCCGGGAGGTCGGGGATGGCCTGCGGGTCGAACTTCATGGAGACGTACGCGTGCGGCGTGCCGTCGACCGTCTCCTGGAAGAAGTTGGTGCGCAGCGTCGCCTTGATGACGGTCAGGAACGAGCGCAGGATGCGGTCCTCGTCGAGGCTCGCCACCTGGTCAAGGGCCGCGTCCAGCTCCTCGAGCAGGGCGTCGGTGATCTCCAGGCCGGCCTTCTGCCGGTCCGGTGACATCCGCGCCTCGAACAGGGAGACGAGCAGCCGGGTGGTGTGGACGTTGTTGCGGAGCGTCGTCTCCATGTAGTCCTGGGAGAACGTGGACGCGGCCTGCCGCAGGTACTTGGCGTACGCCCGGAGCACCATCGCCTGCCGCCAGGTCAGCCCGGCGCTCAGCACCAGCGCGTTGAAGCCGTCGTTCTCCGCCAGGCCGGTCCAGGTCGCGGCGAACGCGTCCTGGAAACGCTCACGGCCGTCGTCGCCCAGGTAGTCGCCGTTGCCGCCGCCGGACACCTTCGGCATGCGCAGCCCGAAGTCGTAGATCCACGCGGTCGTCCGGTCCGCGCAGCGCAGCTCGTACGGCCGCTCGTCGATCACCTCGACGCCCAGCCGGTTCAGGACCGGCAGCACGGCCGACAGGGAGATCGCCGCGCCCTTGCGGTAGATCTTGAACCGGCGCTCGCCGGGGGCGGCGCCCACCGGCTCGTAGAGGCTGAGCGCGAAGTCGTTGCCCGGCTCCTCGGTGAGCCGCTCGAGGTGGACCAGGTCGGCGACCGCCGCGCGCGGGGTGTGGTCGGCCTTGTAGCCCTCGGGGAAGGAGTTGGTGTAGCGGCGCTGCAGCTCGGCCGCGCGCTCCTCGCCGCACTCGGCGTTGAGCGCCTCGGCGAAACCGTCGGCCCACGAGCGGGCCGCCTCGACCAGGCGGGCCTCGATACGGTCCTTGTCGGCTTCGGACAGCTCGGGCAGCTCGGTGCCCTGCGGGACGCGGACGACGAAGTGCAGCCGGGAGAGGATCGACTCGGTGTTCCAGGCCGTGAAGTCGACGCTGGTGCCGCCGAGCTCCTCCTTCAGGATGTCGATGATCCGCAGCCGGACGCCGGTGGTGTAGCGGTCGCGCGGGAGGTAGACGAGAGCCGAGTAGTAGCGGCCGTACTCGTCCTGGCGCAGGTACAGCCGCAGCCTGCGGCGCTCCTGGAGGTAGAGCACGCTCGTGACGATCGACTCCAGCTCCGGGACCCGGGTCTGGAACATGTCGTCGCGCGGGTACGTCTCCATGATCTGCATCAGGTCACGGCCGTCGTGGCTGTTGGGCGAGAAGCCCGCGCGCTCCAGCACCGCGTCGACCTTGCGGCGGATGACCGGCACCCGGCGCACCGACTCGGTGTAGGCGGCGGACGAGAACAGGCCCAGGAAGCGCCGCTCGCCCACCACGTTGCCGTCCGCGTCGAACTTCTTGACGCCGACGTAGTCCAGGTACGAGGGCCGGTGCACGGTCGCCCGGCTGTTCGCCTTGGTCAGGACGAGGAGCTTGTGCTCACGGGCCTTGGCGCGCGCGTCGGCCGGGAGCCGCTCGAAGGACGGGCTGACCGGGTGGCCCTCCTCGCCGGCGTGCTGCGGGTCGGAGCGCAGGATGCCGAGGCCGGTGCCGGGCACGGCGGCCAGCGAGTCGTCCTCACGCAGCTCGTACTCGCGGAAGCCGAGGAAGGTGAAGTGGTCGGCGGCCAGCCAGCGCAGCAGCTCGCGGGCCTCCTCGACCTCGGGGCGCGGCAGGTCGGCGGGGACCGGCTCCTCGCCGAGCTGCTCGGCGACGCGGACGGCGCCCTCCCGCATCTTCTCCCAGTCCTCGACGGCCTCACGGACGTCGGAGAGGACGCGCAGCAGGTCGGCGGTGATCTGCTTGAGGTCGGAGCGGTCGGTCTCGCGGTCGATCTCGACGTGGATCCAGGACTCGACGTGCGTGTCGTGCGGCAGTTCCTCGTCGGCGGGCGGGGTGGGCAGCACCTCGATCAGCTTGCCGGTGAGGTCGCGGCGGACGACGAACTGGGGGTGGATGACGACGTGGATGCCGCGCCCCTGCCGGGTCAACTCGTTGGTGACCGAGTCCACGAGGAAGGGCATGTCGTCGGTGACGACCTCCACCACGGTGTGGCTGCAGGTCCACCCGTTCTCCTCGACGGTCGGGGTGTGGACCCGGACGTTCGCGGTGCCCTGCGGGCGGGTCTCGGCGAGACGGTAGTGCGAGACGGCGGCGCCGAAGACGTCGACCGGGTCGCGGTCGGCGAGGTCCTCCGGTGCGGTGTGCAGGTAGTAGCGCTGGAGGAACGCGAAGACGGACTCCTGGTCCACCTCTCCCGTCGTCCCAGTCGGTAGGTGCCCCCCGGCCGGGCTGTTCTCAGCTACCCGGGCGGCCCGATCGAGCAGCTCGGCCTTGGCTTCGTCCAGCTTGGTCTGCATTGTCCTCTGGCTCCTGTCGCGCGCCATTGCGTGACGTAGAAGGAAGTACGGGCTCTTCCCCCTGCGGCTCGACGCCACGGCCGGGGTCTCCGGTCTGCTCAGACGCTATGCCGCAAGGTGAGATGAGCGGAGGATATTGAGCCACATTTGAGCTGCTCCGCAGGTGTGATGCTGCTCTCGGCAGCGAACCCGCCAGGGCCGCTTTCGGCGCCCTCCGCCCGGGAAGACCAGCGACCGCCGCCCGGTCACGGAGGTGCTCCGTGCAAACCGGGCGCAGGGCAGGGGCACCGATGCCCCCGCGAACTATCGCGCTGATCACGCCACCAAGGCTATCGCTCCCCACCGGGGGGTCGTCATGAGCCGTATGTGTACAAAACAAGGGGTGGAACTTTGACGTTCTGCACAGGGGCGCTGCGCCGGCTCGGCCGACAGGAGGGGCTGGGGATGCGTTTGACAGCGCGGGTGGGTGGGGGCTGGTCGCGCAGTTCCCCGCGCCCCTGAAGGGGCGCTGCAGCCGCTGGCACCTTGTCAGCTGACCCAGCTGCGGGCAGGCGTGCCGCAGGGCGGCACGGGTGAGCGCTGGGGGTCCCCCCGGCCGAAGGCTGGGGGAGGCACCCGGCAAGCGCCGGTAAGCGGCCCCACCCCCGGCCGCAGCCCACCGGCACCGGCTTACGCCACCAACCGCTCCGCCTCCTCGACCGCCTCCGCCAGGGAGTCCACGACGGGCACCCCGACCTCCTCCAGGCTCACCCTCCCGTGCGACCCCCCGGTGTACAGCACCGCCTTCGCCCCCACCGCCCGCGCCGCCACCGCGTCATCCGCCGCGTCCCCGATCACCACGGTCCGCCCGGGCTCCACATCCGCCAGCTGCCGCAGATGGCGGACCATGTGCTCGGCCTTGCTGCCCCCCGACGGCCCGATCCGCCCCTCCACCCGGAGGAAGTGCGGCTCGATCCCGAAGCCCCGCACCAGCGGGACCAGTTCGTCATGCGCGTACATGCTCAGCAGCGACTGGCTGCGCCCCGCGGAACGCCACCCGACCAGCAGCTCGGCCGCTCCCTCGGTGAGCGCGCAGCGGCCTCGGTGCTCCGTGTAGTAGCGGTGGAAGATCTCGTCCATGACCTCCCACTCGGCCTCCGTCGGAAACCGCCCCATCAGCCGCTCGTAGAACTTCGGCACCGGCACGCAGTACAGCGCCCGGTACTGCTCCAGCGTTATCGGCGCCAGGCCCAGCTCGGCCGAGGCCGCGTTCGTCGCCCCGATGATCGCGTCGTTGTCGTGGAACAGTGTCCCGTTCCAGTCCCAGACAATGTGTGCGCTTTCCTGCTTCCCCATGCCAAAAACGCTACCCGCCGCCACTGACAATCAAGACCGCGGGCACATCACCGCTGGTCACAGAGGTCCGGTCGGCCCCCGTCGGCCCCGCTCAGCCGCCGAACCCCACCAGGTTCGGGATCTCCTGCGTCGCGTACCAGAGCAGTTCGTGGTCCTCGGCCCCGTCCACGACGAACTGCGCGTCGTCGTCCCCGCCGTCCGCCGCCTCCAGGGCCCCGGCCGCCGCCGTCACGTCCTCCTCCGCGTCGTCGGAGTCGACGTGCACCGAGGCCGCCCTGGCCAGCGCCACCGTCCCGGTGACCCGGACCTCGCCCAGCGCCGCCGGGTCGAGCCCACGGTCCGGGTCGGCCGCCGCAGTCCCGTCGGGGACGTCCACGGCGACCACGACCCGGCGCCGCATCGCACCCGGGTCGGCGGCGAGCAGCCGCAGAGAGGCCAGCGCGGCCCGGTTGAGCGCGGCGTACTCCAGTTCCTCTATGTCGTCGGAGAGGTACCACTCGCGCAGCGCGGGCGTGACGGCGTAGGCGACGAAAGGACCGGTCCCCAGCTCGCCCGTCCTGTGCGCCTCGGCGAGCCCGGGGAGGGTCAGGGGGACGTAGACGCGCATGACTGGCCGCTCTCTTCCGGGACTCTTCGACTACTCGACTCTGCATCTCCCGAAGGTTCTGGCGCCTCCCGGAGGGCCTACAGGATACGTGCGGGCGTCCCCTTTCGGGTCTCGGGCGGTGACGTCGGGGGCGTCCACCCTGCGCCCCGCGATTCACCCGGTACCGCCGCTCTCCCAGCGGGTTTCCCGCACCTCCGACCACTCGGATAGGTGAACATTCCCGAGCCCCCGACACGGACCAGCGCCGCCTTGCTGTCGGCGACCCGGCCCCCGTACAAGATCCGTAACCGAAAGTTACCGCCCGGTACCCGCCGGGCCCGCCGAACGGGGATCCCCATGAACAAGGTCATGACCAGGACCGCCCAGCTCCGCCCGGGCACCCGGCCACCCGGCCGCCGCGACTCCCGCCGCCCCGGCTCCCCCTCCTCCCGCCGGCCGCTCACGCCTCCGGCGGCCCCGCCGAGCCCGCGCCCCACCGACCTCTTCGCGGAGCGTCTGCTGGCCGTCCTGAGCGGCCGCCGCCCCGTCCACTGGATGCTCCGGCACACCGCGGGCCATGCCTACGACGACCTGGCCCGGCTCGCCGAACGCGGCCCCCTGCGCACTCGCGGCACCGACCCCGTCGTCCGCGACATCGGCTACTACGTACCGCGCGCCGGTGCCCTGGAGGTCTTCGCCCGCATCGCTGCGGGCGACCGGCTGCGCGCGATGGCCTTCCGCCTGGAACAGGGCGCGGACCTGCGCTGGCGCTGCACGGCCGTGGAGATGGGCGGCCCCCGCGCGCCTCACGACACCTGACAGCCGGGCGGAGGGCGCGGGCCCCTGTCCGAGGTCCGCCCCGCGCAGGTGCCCATCCCATGCCGAAGGGCCGGCCCCCCTCTCGGGTGACCGGCCCTCGCGTAGCACTGATACCGGGGTTACTTCCGGCGGCGGCGGATGCCCTTCGCCTGCTTGCGGCGCTCGGCGCGGGTCAGGCCGTCGGCCTCGGAGCGGGCCGGCTCCTCGTCGTCGTAGTCGAAGTCGCCCTCGACGAGGCCGCCCTCGCCGTCCACGGTGGCCGCGGAGAAGTGCATGCCCCGCCGCTGCGGCGCCTCCAGGCCCTTGGCGCGGATCTCGGGACGGGAACCCGCCTGGGCCGGCACCGCGTCCTGGACGCCCTCCGCGGCCTCAGCGATGTCCTCGACCGGGACCTCCTCGACCTGCTGCTCGACCTGGACCTCCAGGTTGAACAGGTAGCCGACGGACTCCTCCTTGATGCCGTCCATCATCGCGGTGAACATGTCGAAGCCCTCGCGCTGGTACTCGACCAGCGGGTCCTTCTGGGCCATCGCGCGCAGGCCGATGCCCTCCTGGAGGTAGTCCATCTCGTAGAGGTGCTCGCGCCACTTGCGGTCCAGGACCGACAGCACGACCCGGCGCTCCAGCTCACGCATGATCTCGGAGCCGAGCTGCGCCTCACGCGACTCGTACTGCTCCTGGATGTCGTCCTTGATGGACTCGGAGATGTACTCGGCGGTCAGGCCCGCACGGTCGCCGGCCGCCTCCTCCAGTTCGTCGACGGTGACCTTGACCGGGTAGAGCTGCTTGAAGGCGCCCCACAGGCGGTCGAGGTCCCAGTCCTCCGGGAAGCCCTCGGCGGTCTCCGCGCCGACGTACGCGTCGATGGTGTCGTCCGTGAAGTGCTGGATCTGCTCCTGCAGGTCCTCGCCCTCCAGGACGCGACGGCGCTCGCCGTAGATGACCTCGCGCTGCCGGTTGAGCACCTCGTCGTACTTCAGGACGTTCTTACGCGTCTCGAAGTTCTGCTGCTCGACCTGCGACTGCGCGGACGCGATCGCGCGGGTGACCATCTTGTTCTCGATCGGCACGTCGTCCGGCACGTTCGCCATGGACATCACGCGCTCGACCATCTGGGCCTTGAACAGGCGCATCAGGTCGTCGCCGAGGGAGAGGTAGAAGCGGGACTCGCCGGGGTCGCCCTGACGGCCGGAACGACCACGCAGCTGGTTGTCGATCCGGCGCGACTCGTGGCGCTCGGTACCGAGGACGTAGAGGCCGCCGAGCTCCTTGACCTCTTCGAACTCGGCCCTGACCGCCTGCTCGGCCTTCTCCAGCGCGGCGGGCAGCGCATGCGCCCACTCCTCGATGTGCTCCTCGGGGTCGAGGCCGCGCTGGCGCAGCTCCGCCTCGGCGAGGTCCTCGGGGTTGCCGCCGAGCTTGATGTCGGTACCACGGCCGGCCATGTTGGTGGCCACCGTCACGGCACCCTTGCGGCCGGCCTGGGCGACGATCGACGCCTCACGCTCGTGGTGCTTGGCGTTGAGCACCTCGTGCTGGATGCCGCGCTTGGAGAGCTGCTGCGAGAGGTACTCCGACTTCTCGACGGAGGTCGTGCCGACCAGGATCGGCTGGCCCTTCTCGTGCTTCTCCGCGATGTCGTCGACGACCGCCTCGAACTTGGCGACCTCGGTGCGGTAGATCAGGTCCGACTGGTCCTTGCGGACCATAGGCCGGTTCGTCGGGATCGGGACCACGCCGAGCTTGTAGATCTGGTGGAACTCGGCGGCCTCGGTCATGGCCGTACCGGTCATGCCGGACAGGCCCGGCTGTTCCTTGTCGTTGTGGTCGTGGCGCTTGTAGAGGCGGAAGAAGTTCTGCAGGGTGATCGTGGCGAGGGTCTGGTTCTCGTCCTTGATGTCCACCCCTTCCTTCGCCTCGATCGCCTGGTGCATGCCCTCGTTGTAGCGGCGGCCGGCGAGGATACGGCCGGTGTGCTCGTCGACGATCATGACTTCGCCGTCCATGACGACGTAGTCCTTGTCCTTCTTGAAGAGCTCCTTCGCCTTGATGGCGTTGTTCAGGTAGCCCACCAGAGGCGTGTTCACCGACTCGTAGAGGTTGTCGATGCCCAGCCAGTCCTCGACCTTGGAGACACCGGACTCGTGGATGGCGACCGTGCGCTTCTTCTCGTCGACCTCGTAGTCGCCGGTCTCCTCGACGCCCTTGAGCGGGTTGCCGGCCTCGCCCTTCTTCAGGCGCAGGACCAGCTTGGCGAAGTCGCCGTACCACTTGGTGGCCTGGTCGGCCGGGCCGGAGATGATCAGCGGCGTACGGGCCTCGTCGACCAGGATGGAGTCGACCTCGTCGACGATGGCGTAGTTGTGGCCGCGCTGGACGAGCTCGTCCTGGGCCCACGCCATGTTGTCGCGCAGGTAGTCGAAGCCGAACTCGTTGTTCGTGCCGTACGTGATGTCGCACGCGTACTGCTCGCGGCGCTGGGCCGGCGTCATGTTGGCGAGGATGCAGCCGACGGTGAGGCCCAGGAACTTGTGGACGCGGCCCATCATCTCGGAGTCGCGCTCGGCCAGGTAGTCGTTGACCGTGATGAGGTGGACGCCCTTGCCCGACAGCGCGTTGAGGTACGCGGGCAGGGTGCCGACGAGGGTCTTGCCCTCACCGGTCTTCATCTCCGCCACGTACCCGAGGTGGAGGGCCGCGCCACCCATGATCTGCACGTCGTAGTGACGCTGGCCGAGGGCGCGCTTGGCGGCCTCGCGGACGGTCGCGAACGCCTCGGGAAGCAGGTCGTCGAGGCTCTCACCGTCGGCGTAGCGCTGCTTGTACTCATCGGTGAGGGCCCGCAGCTCGGCGTCGGAGAGGTCGACGAAGTCCTCTTCGATGGAGTTGACCTGGTCCGCGATGCGGTGCAGCTTGCGCAGGATCTTGCCTTCGCCTGCACGCATGATCTTCGAGAGGACGGACACGGGGCTTTGTCTCCTTGCCGGTCGGGCCTGGGAGGGTCGGTTTCCATTTGACGTACTGAGCAACGGCCATCGTATGCGAGGACCCGGCCGCGTCGGGAGGCCTGGGCGGCCCAACGGCCCTCCGTCGCCTTCCTGAGGGCCCTGCGAGCCCGCTTCGTGCCACTGTTCCAGGGGACTGATGGGTGGTGCCGGGTGGTGTCGCCGGGTTTTGCCGCTTCATGAGGGACAACGGCCGGGGCCCGCGGATAGTGCCGCGCGGGGGGCGAGGAATTGCGCGAAATGTGATCACGTACTCACGGAAAGCGAAGGTGGGCGGCGAAACCGATGGCGTACCGGACGCCAGGGCGAGCAGAATCAGCCGATGGAACCCGTCACGCTCACCACCCCTCGTCTGCTGCTGCGCGCGGTCGGCCCGCAGGACTCCGACGCGGTGTACGCGGCCGTCCAGGATCCCGACATCCAGCGCTGGACGACGATTCCCTCGCCCTACCTCGCCGAGCATGCCCGTGGCTTCACGGAGCAGATGGTCCCCGACGGCTGGTCCGAGGGCTCGATGTTCACCTTCGGCGTCTTCCTGCCGACGGGGGAACTCGCCGGGATGCTGGCCCTGACCATGCGCTCCCTGGGGACGGCCGAGGTGGGTTTCTGGACCGCCAAGGAGCACCGCGGCCACGGCTACACCACCGAGGCCACCCTCGCGGCCGCCCGCTGGGCGTTCACGCGGATGGCGATCGACCGGGTCGAATGGCGTGCCGAGGTCGGCAACCACGCCTCCCGCGCGGTCGCGGAACGCGCCGGCTTCACCGTCGAGGGCACCCTCCGCTCCTCCCTCAACAACAAGGGCGTACGACGCGACTGCTGGGTGGGCTCCCTGCTCCCGTCGGACCTGGGCCTGCCGTCGGCGGCGCCCTACCTGCCGGCCCCCTCGCAGGGCTGAAACCCCAGCTCGTGCCGGGCTGTCAGTGCCACCCTCTATCGTCCGACCCATGACGACCCTCCCGCGCCCCGCCGCCGCCCTCTCGGCGGACGAAGCCCGCCGGATCGCGCTGAAGGCACAGGGCTTCCTCGGTGCCCCCGACCGCCGCTCCGGCGTCCGGGGCGTGCTCCGTCACCTCGGCGCGGTCCAGCTCGACACCATCTCGGTCCTCGCCCGCTCCCACGAGCTCATTCCGTACGCCCGCCTCGGCCGCGTCGGCCGCCGCACGGTCGAGGCCGCCTACTGGCAGACAGGATCTTTGGGCGCGTCTCCGACACAACCGCACGCCTTCGAGTACTGGTCGCACGCGGCCTGCATCCTCCCCATCGAGGAGTGGCCGCACTTCGCCTTCCGCCGCCGCGCCTACCGCGACCGCCCGCACTGGAGCCACGATCTTCCCGACGGCGTCTACGACCAGGTCATCAAGCAGCTGCGCGGCGAGGGGCCGCTGACCGCGACGGAGTTGGGCGGCGCGAAGAAGACCAGTGAGTGGTGGGACTGGTCCGGCACCAAGGTCGCCGTGGAGCGCGCGCTGATGTACGGCGAGGTGGTGTGCGTCGAGCGGCGCGGCTGGAAGCGGGTGTACGACCTGGCCGAGCGCGCGGTCCCGGACGCGCTGCTCCACGACGAGCTGGACGACGCCGAGTGCCTGCGCCGACTGGTCGGGCTGGCCGGGCAGTCGCTGGGCGTCGGCACGCGCGCGGACATCGCCGACTACCACCGGCTCAAGGGCGAGCAGGTCGACGCGGTGATCGCCGACTCGGGTCTGGTCCCGGTGGAGGTGGAGGGCTGGGGGAAGCCCGCCTGGGCGGACCCGTCGGCCCTGGCCACGCCCCCGCGCGGCCGGCACCGGACGACCCTGCTCTCCCCGTTCGACTCCCTGATCTGGGACAGGGCGCGCACGGAGCGGATCTTCGGCTTCACCCACCGCCTGGAGGCGTACGTCCCGAAGCCGAAGCGGGTGCACGGCTACTACTCGATGCCGGTGCTGGCCGGCGGCCGGCTCGTGGGCCGGGTGGACCCGGCGCGCGAGGCGGGCGGCCTCCTGGTGGCCCGCCAGGTCACGCTGGACGGCCCGAAGGCGGTCCCGGCGGTGGCGGAGGCGCTGGTCGAGGCGGCAAGCTGGGTGGACTGCACGACGGTGCGCGTGGAGCGCGTGGACGCCCCCGAGCTGCGCGAGCCGCTCCTCAAGGAAGTGACCCGCGCCCTGATCGCCGCGCTGCGCTGACCGGCGCCCACGCCGGCGGCCTCAGCGGATTTCGAGGATCTTCTCCCGCATCGCGTAGACCACCGCCTCCATCCTGGAGTGCAGCTGCAGCTTCTCCAGGATGTTGCGCACATGGTTCTTCACGGTGTTCTCGGAGATGAACAACTCCTTCGCGATGTCGCGGTTGTTCATCCCCGTGGCAACCAGCTTGAGCACTTCGAGTTCACGGTCGGTGAGCCGCGGCGCCGGCACCAGCCGGCGCTCGTCGGTGCGCTGGATCATCGACTTGAACTCGGTGAGGAGTTTCGACGCCATGGACGGGCTGATCTGCGACTGGCCGTCGGCCACCGCGCGAATAGCGGTGGCCACCTCGTCGGTGGAGATCTCCTTGAGGAGGTACCCGGTCGCGCCCGCCTTGATCGCGTCGTAGAGATCGGCCTCTTCGTCACTGATCGTCAGCATGATGATCTTCGCGCTGGGTGCGACCTCCTTGATGGAGGTGCAGGCCTCGATGCCGCCGCGCTTGGGCATCCGGACGTCCATCAGCACGATGTCGGGCAGCAGGTCCGCGGCCTTGTCGACGGCCTCCGCGCCGTCGCCCGCCTCCCCGACGACCTGGATGTCCTCCTCGGCGGCGAGCACGATCTCCAGTCCGCGGCGGAAGAGGGCATGGTCATCGACGACAAGGACTCTGATCGGTTCCTTGCGTGGAGTACCGCCCGCGTCCGGGCCCATGCCGACGACGCCGTCGTCGGCATCGCTGTCCCGCATCGGTCCGAAGCTGTCCGCCATCGTTCCTCCCCCTGAAGGCTGTGGCCTGTGGTGCTGTGCCATCCCGCCAACCCAAGGCAGCGGCCCACCGGTTGGGCCGTTGCGGCCATGATTCCATGCTCGGGCGACAACAGGGTCACAGAGCGGGGCGCCAAGTGGTCGCACACCGGTGCCCCTGGGGGCGCACGGCGCTTCCAGGGGCACCGGCTCAGCTGCCGGCAGGGCGGGTCAGCCGCCCAGCGTGCCTCCCGCCGCGGGAGGTTGCGCCTGGGCGACCATCGGGTCCGTGCTGAGGTGGATGACGCCGTAGTCGTACGCGTGCCGCCGGTAGACGACACTCGGCTCCTTGGTCTCGGAGTCGACGAACAGGTAGAAGTCGTGGCCGACCAGTTCCATCTCGTAGAGGGCCTGGTCGAGGCTCATCGGGGAGGCGACGTGGGTCTTCTCGCGGACGACGAGGGGGCCTTCGCCCTTCACTTCCAGGGAGCCCATCTTCTTGGTGGGCACGCCGTCGGGCTCTTCCTCATGGACGGGGTAGCCGTTCCCGTTGAGCGTCGCCGCGCCCGGGACGTGGTCGGGGACCTCGGCGGCCGAGATACGCCGTGCGCCACGGCGCGAGAACCGCTTGTCGTGCTGCTTGCGCAGCCGCGCGTCCAGCTTCTCCGCCGCCAGGTCGAGTGCCGCGTACGGGTCACTGGCCGCTGCCTCCGCCCGGATCACCGGACCGCGGGAGCGGAGCGTGATCTCCACTCGGTCGCAACGGTCGGCCTGTCGGGGGTTGGGCTCCTTGGACACCTCGACGTCGAGGCTGATCACCTTGCCGTCGAGCTTCTGGATCTTCTCCAGCTTCAGCTTCTCGGCCACGTGCTTGCGGAACCGCTCGGGCACCTCGGTCTTGCGGCCCTTGACGACGATGTCCACGCAGAACTCCGTTCCCGGATCGCTCCGCTGCACTGCGGAGCATCTCCCTTTTGCACCCAGCTCCGGTGAACCCCGGAGCCTCGGACTCGGCGACTTCACCTCCTCCTCCCCCATGGGCAAGATCTGCACCCCAGCACCGCGATGATTACGGAAAACCCGCGGCACGGCATTCGGATAGGGGAGACATGGCCTGCGGCTTTCTCCCTCACAACCGAACATATCTCGCCCGGACGGATGTCGTCACCCTCTACTGATGCGTACCTCCATTCAGGTGAATTGACCCTGTCACTACCTGCAACGTTGTACGTTCACGGTCAGTTCCGGTTCATTTCGAAGGAATCCGATGCGGCCGCGACCACAGCCGCACGGATCGGCCCCGCGAGGCCGTTCACCTCGGCCATTCCCGGTGCGTCCCGTGTCCACCTCACCCGCTCTTCCCGTGATCCGGCCTGTCTTTCCTCCCTTCCTTCCCAAGCCGTGCGCCGATACACGGCCGTTGTTCCCTCTCCTGCCCCTCCGGCCCCCGTGGCCTCCCGTACCGCACGCGCCGCCTCCGCCAGGGTGGCGCCCGTGGTGACGAGGTCGTCGACGAGGACGACACGGCCCCCGGCGAGCAGCCTGGCACCGTCCGCCGTCACCTCCAGCGCACCCGCGAGATTCGCGAACCGCTGCCGGGAGTTGAGCCCCGACTGGTCGGCCACGGCCCGCCGCTGCCTCAGCACCGGGGCCACCCGGGCCGAGCCCCCGGCCCGCCGCAACTCCGCTGCCGCCGCGAGAGCGATCCGCCGCACCGGATCATGCCCTCGTGCCCGCACGGCCCACGGCGCGGACGGCACCGGGACGAGCAGCACGGGTCCGGTGGCGTCGGCGCCACCCGTCGCACCGCTCCAGGAGGCGACGATCCGCACGGTCGGGCCGTCCCGGAGCCCGGCCCGCACCGCTCCCGCCAGCGCCGCGCCCAGCGCCCCGGCGAGTGCCAGCGCACCGCGCTCCTTGTGGGCGAGAAGAGCCGCCCGTACCTCGTCCGCGTAAGGCGCCGCCGCGTACACCGCCGGCAGCCCGGGCGGCTCCGGCACCGGTCGCACCCGGCGCGGTACGGCCCCGCTCAGGGCGGCACGGCACTCGGCACAGAGCACCGCGCGAGGCGTCCCACAGCCTCCGCACTCGGCCGGTAGCACCAGGTCGGTGAGGTCCTGCCACCACCCCCGCATGTGCCCACTGTGCCAATGACCGGCCGCACCGGCCACCCCTGTGGACAACCGCCTGTGGACAACTCCACGCGACACGCACAGCACGTCACCCACACGGGTGAGGAGGTGCCTGTTGTCGTTCTAAGCCGGTGCTGTACCCGAGAACAGTCGCCCGAGGCGCACAACGGCTCCGGCACCGTGTACCCGGCACCCGGCACCCGGCACCCGGCACCCAGCACCCAGCACCCAGCACCCAGCACCCGGCAACGAAAAACGGCCGTCCCGTCGGCTCGACGCCGGTCCGGGACGGCCGCTCACGCACGGCTCGGGGCTCAGCCCGGATAGACCGGCGCCGACCCGTCCTTGACCACCTTCTGCCACTGGTCCCCGGACGGCAGCCTGACGATCCCGTCGTCCTGCGAGTCGGCCACCAGCGGCACCCGGTCGTCCTCGGACGCCGCGATCGCCAGGACGCCCGTGAGAGCCGCGGGCGCCGGCCCGTCCGGTGTGGAGCCGTCGACCTGGACGTACCGCGTCTGCTGCACACCACCCTGCTCGCGCCCGACCACCACGAGCCGGCTGTCCCCGGCCCAGGACATCGCGGTGACCTCCTCGGAGCCGGGGGTGGCTGAGCGCAGTTCGAGGACCGAAACCTCCTGCTGGTCATCGGACTTGGTGCGCTCGATCCGCCCGACGAGCAGCGACTGCTTGCCGTCCTTCTCGACGACGAGCGCGATCCGCACCCCGTCCGCGGCGACCCGCACGTCCTCGATACGGCCGTTCAGTTCGGGGATCTGTACGGCCAGCGGCTGGCCCACGCCCTGCGCCAGCATGTACAGCTGCGGCTTGGCGGGGTTCCGGTCGGCCACCCACAGGTCGCCGCGGGCGTCCCAGCTCGGCGCCGTCAGGCGGTCGTCCTCGGTGGCACCGTGACTGGTCAGCACGGCGTCGCCCAGCGAACCGGCCGACGCGAGCGAGGTGACGTACAGCGACCTGCCGTCACTGGTGACCCCGGCCGCGGTCCGCTCGTCGCGGGCGACCGCCACCGACCGCAGCGGCTTGGTGCCCGCGCCGAACGGGCCCGGTACCGCGACCGCGCCGGTGCCCGGGCCGCCGGTCGTCATCCGCACCAACCGGTGCTTGCCGTCGAGGAAGTACAGGTAGTCGGGGTGCTTGGCGGAGGCGCGCCATGCGGTGGCCTCGGCCTCCTCCTCGTCGGCGTCGCACATGTGGGAGCCGCTGACGGACTGCAACGCCACCGAATCCACGGTGGGCGTCAGGTTCCGCAGCGTGAAGAGCAACTGGGTCGCCATCTCGTTGCACAGGGCCGCCCCGATCCGGGACGCCTTCACGTTCAGCGGCACCGTGACCCGGTTCTGATCGTCCGGGGCCAGCCCGGACACGCCCTTCTTCAGCGTCGTACCGGTCGGGAAACTCGACCGCACCACCGGGCCGAGCCAGGTGGTGGGACCCTTGAGCAGCGAACGCACCAGCTGGGTCGTCGGGTCCACGCCGCTGCGCACGAAGACGGGATCGGCGACCGCCACCGGCTGCCCGGTCTCCTCGGCCGACGTGTCCGAGGCGAAGTAGTACTTGTCGACGGACGTGTAGTTGCGCTGGAAGTCGGACTTGCCCATCACGACACCCTGCGGCAGCGAGTCGATCCGCCACTGCCCGCTCTTGGCGTCCTTGGTCAGATGCACCGTCCTGCGGTACGCCCCGTCCGCGGGCGCGTACGCCTGCTGCGCGTCGACGGTGGCCACCCGGCTGCCCTGGAGCGTGTAGGTGATGCTGTCGGTGCCTTCCCGGGTCGCCGGACGCGGGTCCGTCTGGATGCTCGGCCCGTCCGCCAGCACCGTGGCCTGCGACTCCGGCTGCCAGGTCTTCGCGGCGGTCTTGGTCAGATACTTGCGCGCCGTGTCGTAGTTCGGATCGTCACTGGTCAGGGCCTCCAGGAAGCCCTGCACGATCTCCGTGGAAGAGGCGTCCTGCTGCGGCGGTATGGCGAACACCCGTACCTGTGTGTCCTGCCGCGGCGTGGACTCGACGTCCCGCAGGTCGCCGCTGTCCGGCATGGAGGCACAGCCCGCCAGCAGTACGGCCCCACAGGCGGCGTACGCCACCGCGCGCGCCGGTCTGCGCCGAGCGCTCCCCTTGCGGTCAGCGCCCACGAAATGCCTCCCCTGGCTTGTTCGACTCGTCCGCCCCGCCGGCCTGACCGGTCTCGGGCATGCCCTCCTGACGCCGTGCGCCCTGGGCCGGGCGGGGCACCACGCGTGCGCCGTTGCCGGGCAGCGCGGTCGGGTCGGCCGTGGGGGCCGCGGCGGCCATCCGCTGCTGCATCGGCGCGAGCGCCGACGCCTGGCCGCCCGGCTGCACCGGTACCGTCGCCCGTTTGTCCTCGCCGCCGCCCGGCAGACCGGCGCCGTCGAGCCCCCGGTTGCGCCGGGAGTCCTTGGGCTCCAGGGGTATCGGCGAGCCCCGCAGCGGCTCGTCCGCCGTCCTGGGGAGCGTCAGCCGGAACTGCGAGCCGCCGCCCGGTTCCCCCCACGCCTGCAGCCAGCCGCCGTGCAGCCGTGCGTCCTCCAGGGCGATCGACAGTCCCAGGCCCGTACCGCCGGTGGTACGCGCGCGTGCCGGGTCCGCCCGCCAGAAGCGGCTGAAGACCCGGGTCGCCTCGCCGGGCTTGAGCCCGATGCCGTAGTCGCGTACCGCGACCGCGACCGCGCCGCCGGCCGCCGCCAGCTTGACGACGACGTCCTTGCCCTCGCCGTGCTCCACGGCGTTGACGACGAGGTTGCGCAGCACCCGCTCCACGCGCCGGGCGTCCGCCTCGGCCACCACGGGCTGCAGGTCGCCGACCACGCGTATGTGCGTGCCCTTGCGCTCCGCGAGCGGCTCGGCGCCGCTGACCACCCGCCGCACGACCTCCCTGAGGTCTATCGGCTCGGCCTCCAGCGCCGCCGCGCCCGCGTCGAACCGGCTGATCTCCAGCAGGTCGGCGAGCAGCGACTCGAACCGGTCCACCTGGTCGGCGAGCAGTTCCGCGGACCGCGCGGTCACCGGGTCGAAGTCCTCGCGTGCCTCGTGGATGACGTCGGCCGCCATCCGGACGGTCGTCAACGGCGTCCGCAGCTCGTGCGAGACGTCGGACACGAAACGGCGCTGCATCCGCGACAGCTCCTCCAGCTGCTGGATCTTCAGCTGGAGGTTCTGCGCCATCTTGTTGAAGGCCTCGCCGAGCCGCGCGATGTCGTCCTCGCCGGTGACCTTCATCCGCTCCTGGAGCCGCCCCGCCGACAGCCGCTCGGCGATCCCGGCCGCCATCCGCACGGGAGTGACGACCTGGCGCACCACGAGCCAGGCGATGGCCCCGAGGAGTACGACGACGAACAGCCCGGCGGTCGCCAGCGTGCCCTTCACCAGGCTGAGGGACTTCTCCTCCTGGGTGAGCGGGAAGAGGTAGTACAGCTCGTACGGGTTGTTGTTCGGGTCGTTGACCTGCTTGCCGATGACCAGAGCAGGCTGCGACTCCTTGTCGTCCGTGTAGATGATCCGCGTGTAGCTCTGCGCGGCAGTCGTGCTGCCGTTGATCCGCGTGCGCAGGTCGTCGGGCACGGATGCCGTCGGGTCGAGCTGACCGGAGGCGCGCGGCCCGCGACCGCCGCCACCGTTGTTGTCGCCTGCTGGCAGCGTCACCACCTCGAAGGCGCCCTGGCCACCGCTGGACAGGGAATCCACGAGGTCGCTCATCCACGAGGTGAGGTTCTGCGACTGCCGTCCGTCCGCCGTCTCGGCGGTGACACCGGTGCCGGTCGCGGCCTCGTCGGCCTTCTGCTTGGCCACCGCGAAACCACCAGTGGCCTGGCTCTGCGCAGCCTTCACCTTGGCGTCCAGCAAGCCGTTGCGCACCTGCCCGATGACGACGAAGCCGAGCAGCAGTACGACGCCCAGCGACATCAGCAGGGTCGTGACAACGACCTTGAGCTGGATGTTGCGCCGCCACAGCCGCATGACCGGCAGCAGCGGCCGCCGCACCCAGCGCATGAACAGGCGCAGCACCGGGCTGCCCTGAACCCCGCCCTGGAGCAGGCCACCCTCGAAGAGCAGCCGCCAGCGCTTCGCGAGCCGTTTCCCGCCGACAGGCCGCTCCGGTCGGTCCCCGGACCGACCGGGGGCCGAAGCGGCACTGTCCCCGGACATGTCAGCTCGGTCCCGCCTTGTATCCGACACCACGGACGGTCACCACGATCTCCGGCCGCTCCGGGTCCTTCTCGACCTTGGAGCGCAGCCGCTGGACATGAACGTTGACGAGGCGGGTGTCCGCCGCGTGCCGGTAGCCCCAGACCTGCTCGAGGAGCACCTCACGCGTGAACACCTGCCACGGCTTGCGGGCGAGCGCGACCAGCAGGTCGAACTCCAGCGGGGTCAGCGCGATCGACTGCCCGTCCCGCTTCACCGAGTGCCCGGCCACGTCGATGACCAGGTCACCTATGGCGAGCTGCTCCGGCGCCGGCTCCTCCGACCTGCGCAACCTGGCCCGGATCCGGGCCACCAGCTCCTTCGGCTTGAACGGCTTCACGATGTAGTCGTCCGCGCCCGACTCCAGGCCCACGACCACGTCGACGGTGTCGCTCTTCGCCGTGAGCATCACGATCGGCACCCCGGACTCCGCCCTGATCAGACGGCACACCTCGATACCGTCCCGACCGGGCAGCATCAGGTCCAGGAGCACCAGGTCGGGCTTGGTCTCACGGAAAGCGGCCAGCGCCTTGTCACCGTCGGCTACGAAAGACGGCTCAAAACCTTCACCACGCAGCACGATGCCGAGCATCTCGGCCAGTGCGGTGTCGTCGTCGACGACAAGGACTCGTCCCTTCATAAACGACATCATCCCATTCTCATAACAGTGAAGGTTGCGCAGGTGACCAGGCTCACCGGCCAGTGACCATAGTCGCTGCGGACCGTCACTGTCTGCCCCCGTCCGTCGACGTTGATGTCAGTGACGGATGTCAGCTCGCCCGCCTGGCGAGTGTGCCGAGGATACCGATCGGCCTACCGCGACTGTCCGAGGTCAGTCATGCTCTGCATGGCTCGATCACCTCTGCCGCTGCCGCGCATATGCCCCCTACTCTCCGCATCCATGGGGAAATCGATGCGTCTGTACTGGGGCTACATAGCAGTTGCGGCCCTCATCGTCGCGTGGACTCAGCGGTGGTCACTACCGATCGTTGTCGCTCTGTCGGTCGCGGTCTCGGCCTACGCCTCCTTCCAGGTACCGGTCTGGTGTGGAGCGGTCAATCGGGACGGGAAGACCTACTGCCGCAACAACGCATACGGCATCCTGATGGGGTGCCGGAACCGCCAGCATCGTTGGCAGAAACTCAAGATGATCGTTCTGCGCAGCAAGGCCGGAGACTTCAGCCGGGCAGTCTTCCCGAGCGCGACGGAGAAGTTCAACGCCTTCCTGGCTGTGGGGGGTCTACTTTCGGCTATCGCGGCGGTGATCGTTCCCGTCATGACAGGAGGGTGAAGACCTGCCTTCACCACGAATCACCCCAGCTCCCATCCCGTCTGCCGTCGACCCACACACCGTGGAGCGGGCGTGGTTCATGGCGTCCAGGTGGAGCGCGCCACTGTACGAACGACCTGGACGCCATGGGCCGCGTCTGCTCGGCTCTGCCTGGGTCGATGGCAGACGGGATGGGAGCACCCCGCGCACGCCACGACTCGCCGGCACTCGCGAACGGCGCCCCCGCCATCTCGGAGCCTGAGCGCCCCCGCCGGAGGCTGCTCTGACCGTGGCTGCGTCTCTACGGTGATCGACTCATGCCCCGGCACATTCCACGTGGGCGCGCGTCGGCGCAGCGCGCGCAGAGCGGGCCGAAGGCAGGAGCGCAGCGCGCAGCGGAGCCGGGAGCGCGCCCGGCGGAGCGGAGCGCAGCCGGCTTGATGAGGTAGAGAAACCTGTAACAGTCCTCACCCGAAGGTCACTGAGGGTTCGCGCCCATGGTGGGTACCCACTAGCCTGAAAGCACCCTAGGGAAGTGGAGGCTGACCGATGCCCGAGACGGCACGGCAGATCGCCGATGACCTGCGGGCACGGATCGATGACGGTGAGTTTGGGCCTGGCGCCCGACTGCCAGGAGAACCGGCGCTCGTCAGGGATTACGGCGTTGCCAAGATGACAGCGAACGGCGCGTTGAAGCTGTTGGTGACTGAGGGGGTTGCGGTATCCCGCCCCGGCTCCGGAACGTACGTTCGGGAGTTCAAACCGATCTTGCGGGATGCGACAAAGCGCCTGTCGCGTAATCAGTGGGCAACCGGAAAGTCCATCTGGTCAGTGGACGTCGGTGAGCGACCGATGACCCCTGCCGATCTTGAGGTGTTCGAGACGGACGCGCCCCGCTGGGTCGCCCGAACTCTCGGACTGAGCGAAGACGAACGCGTCATCGTGCGCAGCCGGCGCTACCTCGTTGACGGTGAACCCGTGCAGATGGCCACCTCATACCTTCCAGCCGCCCTCACGCGGGACTCGCAGATCGCCTTGCCGGACGCCGGGCCGGGCGGGATCTACAAGCGCTTGGCGGAACTGGGCTCAGAGCCGGTCCACTTCAGCGAGGATCTCCGCGCACGCATGCCCAGCCCGGAAGAGTCGACGGCGCTGTCGATCCTGCCAGGTACGCCGGTGATCGAGATCTGCCGCACGGCGTACACCTCGGACGGCAAGGCAGTCGAGGTGAACAGGATGCTGCTCGACGCCGGCGCGTACGCATTGCGGTACAGCTTCGGAAGCTGACGCATCGTCAAAAAATAATCCGGCGCGACAAAGGCCCACTTCGGTGGGCCTTTTTGCTGTCCACGGGACTCCCTTTCCAACCAGACAGCAACGACCACCCTTGACCTCCCTAGGGAGCTTGCGCTTCAATCTCCCTAGGGAGGTTCGTTCGGCCTCCTTCACCTCCATGAGGAGTGGTTCGATGCCGTCCTTCAAGATCGACCTTTCGACCGCCGTGGTGTTCGTGGCGACCGCGCCGGAACCCAAGATGGTCAACAAGAAGACCGGCGAGCGGGCCGTGGACCGGGAGACCAACGCGAGCCTGTCGACCGTGGGCCTGCTGGTCTCGGACGAGGGTGAGGGCAACCTCTACCAGGTGACCGTGCCGGAGACAGGCCTTCCCGAGGGTCTGACGCCGGGCATGCCGGTGCGGGTCATCGGCCTGAAGGCTCGTGACTGGGAGAACACGTTCAACGGCGAGAAGCGCCACGGAATCTCCTTCCGCGCCGTCGCGATCACTGCCGGGGTCTGACCATGACCGACGTCACGCCCTGGCTCGAACTGGGCACCGCCGCCGCTGGTGCCGGCGGACTCGGCTACGCGAAGGTCCGCGCTCCGCGCGTGTACTGGTCGCTGGTCGGTCTGCCGGTCACCTGGGGCCGGTTCACCTGGACCTACGGGTCGACCATGGAGGTGTGCGGGCTGACGGTTCAGCCGTCCCGCCTGCGGGCCTTCATGACCCGGACCGTGGGTCACCGTGAGGTGCGGCCGGTCCCGCCGAAGGTCCGCCGGGTCCGTGGTACGTCGACCGGGCTCCTGGTCACCCTGCGTCTTCCTGCCGGTCTGGAGCCGGCGGATGTGGCTGCGTCCTCGCAGCGTCTGCGGCACGCGTTCGGGGTGCAGTCGGTGACCGTGTCGGAGACGAAGCCCGGCTATGTCGAGCTGCGAATGACCGGCTACGACGTGCTCCGTCGGGTCCGGATGCCGCGCACGGCCAAGCCGCGTGACCTGGTCGTTCCTGTCGCCCTGCGGGAGGACGGTTCGGTGTTCGTGCGGGACTATCGCAAGGCTCCGATGTCGCTGACCCTGGGTGCCACTCTGTCGGGCAAGTCCATGTATCAGCGCAACCTGATCAAGGGGTTGGCTCAGCTCCCGGTTGGGCTGGTGGGGATCGACTGCAAGCGTGGTGTGGAGCAGTCCCGCTACGCCGCGCGGCTGTCGGCGCTCGCGACCGATCCGCAGTCCGCCGGCCTGCTGCTCGATGCTCTGGTCCGTGAGATGGAAGAGCGTTTCGACCTGCTTGCCCTGCACGGCGCGTCCGACCTGTGGGACCTCCCGGACGATGTCCGTCCGGTGCCGCTGGTCGTGCTGATTGACGAGATCGCGGAACTGTTCCTGGTGACCTCGAAGAAGGACGAGGCGGCACGCGACCACACGGTCATGCAACTGGTGCGCCTCGGTCAGATGGCCCGTGCGATCGGGATCTATCTGGAGGTGTGCGGGCAGCGCTTCGGCTCCGACCTCGGCAGGGGCGCCACCGCCCTGCGTGCCCAGCTCACCGGCCGCGTGGTGCACCGCGTCAACGACAAGCAGACCGCCGAAATGGGTCTGGGGGACATCGCTCCGGACGCGGTGTCGGCCGTGACGGCGATCCGGGCGGACCGTCCCGGCGTCGCGGTGGCCGGCGATACCTCCGGTGGCTGGTCCCGCATCCGCACCCCCGAGATCACCCCCGACGAGGCGGCGGCTGTCTGCCGCGAACACGCGCACCTGACCCCGGAGTTGGCGTTCCTGGACCCGTTCCGGCCCGTGGTCCGCAGCACACCGGCCAAGGCTCCCGCGCTGGTGATCCCGGAGCCGGTCACCAAGTAATCCCCCACTTGCACTCCGGTCGGCGCGACCGCTTCGCGCCAGGTCCCTACCCGCTCCATGCCCGAAACCGAAAGGAGATGCCGATGGCCGCGAAGAAGGCCCCGGAGCCGAAGCCTGCTGTGTGCTCGGTGTGCAAGGGCACGGGTGAGGTCTCCCGCACGGTCCAGGTCGGCCGCAAGCGCCGCACCGTCGGCAAACAGACGGGGTTCTGCCTCAACTGCCTCGGCTCCGGCGAAGCCCCGAACTAGTCCCCTGACCTGCTCCAACACGTTGAAGGAGGTGAAGAGATGAAGCGCTCGATCCGTCCGGACGCGGTACTGGTTCAGGCTGTGATCGCGGGTGCGTTGTCCTTCGCCCACCTGCACGACCTTGCCCAAGCGGCCGGACAGACCGGATGGAAGGCCTGGGCCTACCCGATCAGCGTTGACCTGCTGCTGGTCGCCGCGTGGCGCCGGCTGCGGGCTCAGCGGTCCCGGCTGGCCTGGTGCTGGTTCGTGGTCGCCCTGGTCGCATCCCTCGGCGCGAACATCGCCACGGCCGGCTTCCTCGACATGAACCACCCGCCCGCACTGCTCCGCCTCGGCGTCGCCGGCTGGCCTGCCCTGGCCTTCCTCGGCGGCACCCTGCTCGCCCACCAGCACACCGACCACACCCCGGACCCGGCACCGAAGCTCGCTCCCGTGCAGGAACCGGCGCCCCGTCCGGTGGTCGACGTCGACCGCTCCGAGACACCCGACCCGGCCCCGGAGATCCCTGAGCCGGAACCCGTCCCGGCGCTGCCCAAGGCCGCGGTGAGCGTGCCCCCGGCGCTGATCGACCACGCCCGCAAGGTCGCCACCGACCACCGTGCCCGTACCGGAGCCGAGATCGACGCGGCCACCCTGCGCGCCCGGCTCGGCGTCCCGGAAGACCTCGCACACGCCATCGTCGCCCAACTCGCCTGACAGCAAAGGAGGTTCCACCATGCGCACGTTCGACCGCCCGTCCGACTACCTCGACGCGGCCCGCGAGATGGCCGACTCCGGCCGCCCCGCCCTGGCCCGGCTCCTGGCCGAGGAAGCCGCCGACCGCACCCCGGACCCGACGGAAGCCGCCCGCATCCTGACCGACTTCCCCGGCCCCAGCCTCCGACAGGAGGACTGACCGGTGCGCCCGAACCGCTTCTACGACGTGATCCGCATCGGGCCGGTCAAGGTCGCCACCTTCAACAACGGCCACGGCCAGACCAAGCACATCGCCGCCTGCACCGCCCCCAAGTGCGGCGTCTCCAACGAGTACTTCGACCGAGCGGCCGCCGAACTCGCCGCCCGCACCCACACCTGCCACTGACCCCGGAAGGGAGATCCACCGATGTTCACCCCGAAGTACCCCACCCCGGACACCGCCCCGGCTGCGGCACCTACCACGCCGCAGACCGCCGCCCCGGCACCCGTCGTCCAGGCCGTTCCCGCCCCGGCTCCGGTCGCCCCCGTGGCGCCGGTCCCGGCCCGGCCGACCGTGCAGCTCACCGCCGGCAGCACGCTCGCCCTCGTCGGTGGCGGCGCGGCCGTGGTTCTGGTGGTCGGCGCGGTCCTGGTCTCCATGCTCCTCGCCGTCGCCATCACCGCCGTGTCTGTGGCCGTGGTCGCGGTCGTCCTCAAGTCGCTGCTGAAGGACCTCAACAAGCACATCTGAACGGCCCCCGGAGCGGCCTCGGTCGCCAAACTTCCGCCGCTCCGGGCGCCTGCACCCATTCCTGATCCAACGGACCCGAAAGGGAAGCCCCATCATGCCCCGGAACACCCCGAACCCGCGCGTCTGCTCCGACTGCGACGGCTTCGCCCGCGCCGCCATCACCACCGGCACCCGCAACCCGGACGGCACCCGCACCACCCTGCCCGTCGACTGCCAGGCCTGCCACGGCACCGGCACCACCGCCCCTGCCGCCCTCGTGCGGGCCGGGAGGTGACCGGCGTGGCTCTCCTCGACTGGCGCTCTCCGGAGCACTTCGACCACTCCGGCGACCAGCCCTGCGTGATCTGCACCAAGCCCACCCCGCTGCGCTCCGACCAGGGCAAGCCCGTCCACAAGGTCTGCGCCGAAGAGTGGATCGACACCCACCCCCGGAAGGACGACAGCGCGTGACCGCCCCCGCCATGACGGCGGGCCTGGACCCGGCCACCCTCGCCGACGTGCTGAGGCTGGCCGGGTCCCCCGGCTTCGACCGCATCCAAGACCAGATCCGCCGTACCGGCGGCTGCTCCGACCCGATCCACCTGCAAGGTTCCACCGTCACCCGCGACCGCACCACCGGTCAGATCCTGCACCGCTACGACACCGACAACGAGCCCGGCGGACGGCTGCGGATCGCGTGCGGCAACCGTCGCGCGTCCCGCTGCCCCGCCTGCGCCTGGACCTACGCCGGAGACACCTACCACCTCATCCGCGCCGGCCTCGTCGGCGACCCCGCCAAAGGCACTCCCGAAACCATCCGCAACCACCCCCGCGTCTTCGCCACCCTCACCGCGCCGTCCTTCGGCCCGGTGCACAACCGGCCCGGCACCCGGCCCTGCCGCTGCGGCACCCACCACCCGGAGGACGCGCCCGAACTCGGCACCCCGCTCGACCCCAACACCTACGACTACGCGGGCGCCGTGCTGTGGAACAACCACGCCTCCGACCTGTGGCGCTACTTCACGATCTACCTACGCCGCGAGATCGCCAAGCGCGCCGGCCTCACCCAGAAAGACGCGCACGAACAGTCCCGCGTCGCCTTCGGCAAGGTCGCCGAGTACCAGAAGCGCGGTGCCGTCCATTTCCACGCCGTGATCCGCTTCGACGGACCGGACGGGGCCGATAGTCCGCCCCCGGCCTGGGCCACCCTCGACCTGCTCACCGACGCGATTCATGCCGCCGCCAGCCGCGCACAGGTCGACGTCGACCCCGCCCACCATCAACCCAACCCCGACCAGCCGGCCCGCACTCAGCCCGCCCGCACCCTGACGTGGGGCACTCAGGTCGACGTACGCCCGATCCGCGCCTTCGGCGAGGGCGAGGACGTCACCGAAGCTGCCGTAGCCTCCTACGTCGCCAAGTACGCGACCAAGGCAGCCGAGACCACCGGCACCGTCGACCGCCGGGTCGGCAACAAGGAAGCGCTCGTGCTGCTCGGCGTCCCGGACCACCCGCGCCGGCTGATCGAAGCCTGCCTGGACCTGCATGCCCTCTATCCGGATCGCAAGCTCCAGGACTGGGCTCACATGCTCGGCTTCCGGGGCCACTTCTCCACGAAGTCCCGCCGCTACTCGACCACCCTGGGCGCCCTGCGCCAGGTCCGCGCTGACTATCGCGCGCAGCAGCAACGCCACTCCCTCGGCCTGCCCGACCCAGACGACGAGACCGAGACCACCACGCTCACCCTCGCGCACTGGTCCTACGCCGGCCACGGCCACACCCCCGGCGAATCCTGGCTCGCCGCCAACATCCGCCAGGACATCCAGCTCAACCGCGAGACCGCCCGAGAGGAACTACCCGCCCTGCTCGAACTGGAAGGAGCCGCCACATGACCACCCCCACTCCCGTGCTGCTGAAGGTCCCCGAGGTCATGACGCGGCTCAAGTACAGCCGTTCCAAGGTCTATGACCTGATCCGCACGAAGCGGCTCGCGTCGATCAAAGAGGGCCGGTGCCGACGGATTCCCGAGAGCGCGCTTCAGGACTACATCCGCTCGGGTCTTGAGGAGGCTGCCTGATGCCTCAGCGCAAGCGGAACCCGAACGGTTCGGGCACGGTCACGAAGCGCTCTGACGGTCGATACCAGGCTGCGGTGTACGTCCCTCAGCCGGACGGCACCGTCAAGCGGAAGTACGCCTACGGCAAGACCTACGACGAGTGCGACGCGAAGCGCCGGGAGCTGATCGAGCGGTCCCAGGGCGGTATCCCGACGCCGACTCGGGACATGACCTTGGGGCAGTGGTTCGACTACTGGCTTGAGGTCGTGGTGAAGCCGAACCTGAAGCCGCTGAGCTACCGGACGTACGAGCAAGGCGTGCGCTACTACCTGCGTCCGCGTCTGGGCTCCAAGGTCATGGCGAAGCTGGGCGTCAAGGAACTGCGCGGAGTCATACAGCGGCTTGCAGAGGAGAAGGGGGCCAAGACCGCTCGACAGGCTCTCCGGGTCCTCTCAGCGGCGCTCACCGCCGCGATGGTGGAAGACATCGGGCTGACTCGGAACGTAGCCAAGCTCGTGCACGTCCGTGCGACCACCGACAACGGCAAGAGCTGGGACGCGGTGACGGTGCTCCGGTTCCTGGCTGCGGCTCGCCGGCTGACCGTGTACTACCCGGCGTTCCTGCTGCTGTGCCTGCTCGGTCTCCGGCGGGCTGAGGTGTGCGGGCTGCGGTGGGAGAACATCGATCTCGACAACCGGGTCATCTGGGTTGAGCAGCAACGGCAGCGGTCCAGCGCCGGCACGATCGACCTGGAGCTGAAGACCGACACGTCGAAGGCGCCGTTGCCGCTGCCGGCGCAGTGCATCGCGCCCCTGCGCTGGACCGGGATGCGAACGGCCATGCTTCGTGAGCGCGCGCTGAGCATGGGGCGCCCGTGGTTCGAGGATCCGGACGGGCACGTGTTCATCTCTCGGACGGGACACCCGCTCCTGGCGTCGAACCTCTACCTGACCATGCAGCGTGTGATCAAGGATGAAGGACTCGGCAGGATGAACCCGAAGGGGCTGCGGAAGTCCTGCGGCACACTCCTGGTGCATCTCAAGGTCCACCCCCGGATCGTGAAGGCGATTCTCCGGCACAGCCGGATCGCCACGACGATGGACATCTACGCTGAAGCCCTAGACCCGGACGTGATCGCGGCGGTGGGCCAGCTCGACCACCTGCTTCGGCAGCCGGCTCGGATTCGGGAGCTGGGAGCCGATCGGTCCGACTCTGACGCTCGTTGATGTAGCCGTTGGATGTCACGGCCCCTTGGCCTGCGAATCGCCGCAGGTGGAGGGGCCGTTTCCGTCGGGCGAGCCGACATCATCCCATTAGCTAATCGTTACCTGGCGTGACCTGGCACACAGCTCGGCAAGTGCCTCAGCCGTCACGGGCGAAACGGCGCCTTCCTCGGTGACGATCGCCGTCACCAACTCGGGCGGCGTCACGTCGAACGCCGGGTTGTACGCCTGGGTTCCCAGGGGTGCCACCGGAATCCCGCCTCCCGCTCCCGTCACCGGCACCTGTGGTGCTGTGACCTCGGTCACCTCGTATCCGGGGCGCTGTTCGACCTCGATGGATGCCCCGTCCGGTGTCTCCGGATCCACCGTCGTCACCGGCGCCACCACGATGAACGGAACATGGTGGTACCGCGCGAGCACCGCGAGCGGATAGCTCCCCACCTTGTTCGCCACCGATCCGTCGGCCGCGATCCGGTCCGCCCCGATCAGCACCGCGTCCACCTCCCCCGCCGCGAACAGCGAACCGGCCGCGTTGTCGGTGAGCAAGGTGTACGCCATGCCGCTGCGAGCCGCCTCGTATGCCGTCAGGCGAGCACCTTGCAGCAACGGACGCGTTTCGTCCACCCAGAGCCGTCGCAACCGCCCCACACGATGGGCCTGGAGCGCCACCGCGAAGGCCGTGCCCTCCCCTCCCGACACCAGCGAACCGGTGTTGCAGTGGGTCAGGATCCGGTGCCCTCCGCCGGGCAACAACTCGTCCAGCAGCGCCAGCCCGTGCTCGGCCATCCGGGCGCTGGCCTCGGCATCCTCCCGGTGCAGCGCCCGCGCCGCAGCCAGCGCCGCCGCGGCCCCAGCCCCGGTGTCACCGCCCCCGGCCAGAGCGGAACGGTACGCCGACGCCGCCCTGCGCACCCCGACGGACAGATTCACTGCCGTCGGCCGGGCTCCCGACAGCGCCATCGCGGCCTCATCCACGTCGAAGCCCCGCGCGGCGGCGAGCGCGACGCCGTACGCCCCCGCTATCCCGAGCAACGGCGCACCGCGCACCGCGAGCGAACGGATCGCCTCCACCAGCGCCGACGCGTCCGTGCACACCCGCTCGACCTCCTCGGTCGGCAGTCTGGTCTGGTCGAGAAGGACCACGACAGGACCTTCGGGCGGCTCCTCCCACCGGATCACTGGCATTCCCGTCGGCCGCTTGTCCTCGCCGGTTCGCACGTACTGATCAGCCATGCGGTCAGTCTGCCCCGTATCCGGCGGACAATTGAAGGTGCGCAGCCTCTACCGCGGCCGGTCACGGGGCGCCCACCCCATGGCACGATGGCAGCCAACCTGCCGCCGCGCCCGCGGACGGGCACCGTGAAGGAGCTTCGATGAACGACACTCCGGGCTGGGCCTCGCCCGGATCCGCCCCGTCCGACGGGCGGGAACCCGGCGCGTCCGCCCCTGCCGACCGCCCCGTCCCCGCAGAGCCTGCCGAACCGCCCGCCGATCAGCCGGGTCCGGATCCACAGGGCCCCGGCTCGCAGTGGTCCAGGGATCAGCCGCCGCCCGGCCAGTGGTCCACGCCCACCGGCACCCCGGCACCAGGCCAGGCACCGCCGCCCCCACCCCCCGGCCCCGGCTGGGGCGGCCAGCCCCCCGGCGGCGGTTACGGAGGCTACGGGGGCCCAGGCGGGCCTGGTGGCGGCTACGGAGGCCCCGGCGGATACGGCCCGCCCGGCGGACACGGAGCCTGGGGCGGCGGCTGGGGCGGCCCCCCGCCCGCCGCCAAGCCCGGCGTGATCCCGCTCCGCCCGCTCGGCGTCGGCGAGATCCTCGACGGCGCCGTCTCCACCATGCGCACCTACTGGCGCACGGTCCTCGGCATCTCGCTGACGGTCGCCGTCGTCACCGAGGTCGCGGTGATCCTCCTCCAGGGCCTCGTCCTCAACGACACCGAGACCACCGACGCCCTCAACGACCCGAGTGCCTCCCTCACCGAGATCAGCCGCGCCGCGGGCGAGGTCATGATCAGCTCGGGCGCCGTCCTGCTGATCACCCTGGTCGGCACCATCATCGCGACAGCCCTGCTGACGACCGTCACCAGCCGCGCCGTGCTCGGCAAGTCCGTCACCATCGGCGAGGCCTGGCGCGACGCCCGCCCGCAGGTCCTCAAGCTGTTCGGCCTCATCCTCCTGACCGGGCTCATCGCCGTCGGCATCCTGCTCGTCGGCGCACTGCCCGGCATCGTCGTCGCGATCGCCGGCGGCCCCGGAGCCGCCATCGCCGCCCTGCTCGTCCTCGGCATCCTCGCCGGTGTCGTCGTCACCGTGTGGCTGATGGTCCGCTTCTCCCTGGCCTCGCCCGCGCTGATGCTGGAGAAGCAGAGCATCACCAAGTCGCTGGGCCGCTCCACCAAGCTCGTCCGCGGCTCCTGGTGGCGGGTCTTCGGCATCCAGTTCCTCGCCTCGATCATCGCCAACATCGTCTCGTCGCTCGCGGTGGTCCCCTTCACCCTGATCGGGGCCTACGTCGGCGGCCACGGCCTGACCGGCTTCCTCCAGAACACCAACGCCGACTACGGCTGGACGTTCCTCATCATCACCGGGATCGGCTCGGTGATCGGCGCCATGCTCACCTTCCCGATCAACGCCGGCGTCACCGTGCTCCTCTACATCGACCAGCGCATCCGCCGCGAGGCCCTCGACCTCGAACTGGCCCGCGCCGCCGGTGTCGAGAACTACGGCGCCGCCACCCCCGGCGCCGTCCCGGGGAGCTGATGCGGTGAGCCCGACGGGGGGAATCCTCGCAGCGGTGCCCGCAGCCCTGCCACGCGCCGCCGACGAGGCCGTACGAGGCCTGCTGCGGGCCCGGGACACCGCCCTGCTGTCGCTGGCAGGCTCGGGCGACCAACCGCCCGTGACCACCCCACGCGACCCCGCGCGGGAAGCGGCACGGCGTGAACTGTCCAAGCGGATGTACCACGAGAACGACCCCGGGCTGTTCCAGCGCGCCCTGAACGCGGTCCTGGACTGGGTCGACCGGCTGCTCGCCGCCGCCGCGTCCGCAACGCCCGGAGGCGCACTGGGCCTGGTCGTCGTGGTCCTGGCCGTCATCGTCGTCCTGGGCGCCCTGTGGTGGCGCCTGGGCACCCCCCGCCGCCAACCCGCCTCCACCGCCGCGCTGTTCGACGACCGTCTCCGCAGCGCCGCAGAACACCGCGCAGCCGCCGAGGCACACGCCGCCCAAGGACACTGGAACCAGGCCCTCCAGGAACGCATGCGCGCCGTCGTCCGCGCCCTGGAGGAACGCGCCCTCCTCGACGTCCGCCCCGGCCGCACCGCCGACGAGGCCGCCGCCGAAGCCGGCCGCGCCCTGCCCGCCCACACCGACCGGCTGCGCACCGCCGCCCGGGAGTTCGACGACGTGACATACGGCGGTCGCAGGGCGACCCAGGCGTCGTACGACCGCATCACCGACCTCGACCGCGACCTGGAACGCACCAAGCCGGTCCTCGCCAGCAGCGCCCACAGCACGGCCCACAACACCCGCCAGGGAGCCGCCGAATGACCACCGGCGTAGCTCTCCCGCCCCCCGCCACCTCCACCGCGCCGACCACCCGCCAGGTGTGGACCCGCACCCGGGGCATCGTCCTCGCCGCGGTGCTCATCCTCGCCGGGGCCGTCGCCATCGCCGTCATCCGCTCCGACAGCAGGCACGGCGACCTCGACCCGCGCTCCGCCGACCCTTACGGCAGCCGCGCCGTCGCCGAACTCCTCGCCGACCGAGGCGTGGCCACCCGCGTGGTCACCACCCTCGCCGAGGCACGCGCCGCGGCCGGCCGCGACACCACCCTTCTCGTCGCCGTCCCGGACCTGCTGACCTCGCATCAGCAGTCCCAGCTGCAGGCGTCGACGGCCCGGGCGGGCGGCCGCACCGTCCTGGTCGCCGCCGGCAGCTCGTCCGTCGAACGGCTCGCTCCCGGCGTCACCGCCGACCCCGCCACCAGCATCAGGTCCACACTCGCCCCCCACTGCAACCTGGCCGCGGCCCGGCGGGCGGGCAGCGCCGACACCGGTGGCATCCGCTACACCACCACCCACCTCGACGCCAACACCTGCTACCCCAGCCAGCGCCTGGCCACGCTCCTCCGCATCCCCGCGGCCTCCGGAAGCGGAGACACCGTCGTCCTCGGCGCGCCCGACATCCTGCTCAACGACCGCCTCGACAAGCAGGGCAACGCCTCGCTCGCCCTCCAACTCCTCGGCTCCCGCCCCCATCTGATCTGGTACCTCCCCTCGCTCTCCGACGCCACGGCCACCGGTACCGGCGACCAGAAATCCCTGTTCGACCTGCTCCCGTCCGGCTGGCTCTGGGGCACACTGCAGCTCTTCATCGCCGCAGCCCTCGCCGCCTTCTGGCGGGCACGCCGGCTCGGCCCCCTCGTGCCCGAGAATCTCCCCGTGGCGATCCGTGCCTCCGAAACCGTCGAAGGCCGCGCCCGCCTCTACCGCAAGGCGAACGCCCGCGACCGCGCGGCCGCCGCTCTTCGCTCCACCGCTCGCACCCGCCTCGCCCCCCTCGTAGGCGTCCCCGTCTCCCAGGCGCACGCGCCCGAGGCCCTGCTCCCCGCTCTGTCCGCGCACCTCCATGGCGACGGGCAGGCCCTGCACTCCCTGCTCTTCGGACCGCCGCCCGGCGACGACGCGGCCCTCACCGACCAGCTCGACGCCCTCGAAAGAGAGGTACGCCGTCCATGATGGACCCGACCACTGACAACGCCGGGAACACCGGGAACCCGGCCGACGCCCGGGCCTCCCTGGAGGCCCTGCGAGCGGAGATCGCCAAAGCCGTGGTCGGCCAGGACCCCGCCGTGACCGGCCTCGTCGTCGCTCTCCTCTGCCGCGGACACGTTCTCCTTGAAGGAGTCCCCGGAGTCGCCAAAACGTTGCTCGTCCGCGCCCTCGCATCCGCACTCGAACTGGACACCAAGCGCGTCCAGTTCACCCCCGACCTCATGCCGAGCGACGTCACGGGATCCCTCGTCTACGACACCCGCACCGCCGAGTTCTCCTTCCAGCCCGGCCCGGTCTTCACCAACCTCCTCCTCGCGGACGAGATCAACCGCACCCCGCCCAAGACCCAGTCGTCCCTCCTCGAAGCCATGGAGGAACGCCAGGTCACCGTCGACGGCACCCCGCGGCTTCTCCCCGATCCGTTCCTGGTCGCGGCGACCCAGAACCCAGTCGAGTACGAGGGCACCTACCCCCTCCCCGAAGCCCAACTCGACCGCTTCCTCCTCAAACTGACGATCCCTCTCCCCTCCCGCCAGGACGAGATCGCCGTCCTCACCCGCCACGCCGAGGGCTTCAACCCTCGCGACCTGCGCGCCGCCGGCGTACGCCCGGTCGCAGGCCCCGCCGACCTCGAAGCCGCCCGCGCGGCAGTCGCCAAGACGACCGTCTCCCCCGAGATCACCGCCTACGTGGTCGACATCTGCCGCGCCACCCGCGAGTCCCCGTCCCTCACCCTCGGCGTCTCCCCGCGCGGCGCCACCGCCCTCCTGGCCACCTCACGTGCCTGGGCCTGGCTGACCGGCCGCGACTACGTCATCCCCGACGACGTCAAGGCCCTCGCCCTGCCCACCCTCCGCCACCGCGTCCAACTCCGCCCCGAGGCCGAGATGGAGGGCGTGACCGCCGACTCCGTCATCAACTCGATCCTCGCCCACGTCCCGGTTCCCCGCTGATGCCCCTCACCGGACGCGCCGCCCTCGTCGCGGCAATCGGATCGATCCCCATCGGCATCTGGGGACCGAGTTGGACGGGCGTCCTCGCCGTCGACGGCCCCCTGGTGCTGGCCTGCGCCTGCGACTTCGCTCTGGCGGCCCCTGTACGACGTCTCGTGCTGACCCGCTCCGGCGACACATCAGCGCGCCTGGGCGAGACCGCGGACGTCACCCTCACGGTGACCAACCCGTCCCGACGCCCGCTCCGCGCTCGCCTCAGGGACGGCTGGCCGCCGAGCAGTTGGCAGCCGGGCACGGAGGTCGAGGCCTCACGCCACCGCCTTGACGTGCCTCCTGGCGAACGCCGACGCGTCACGACCCGTCTGCGCCCCACCCGCCGCGGCGACCGCCAGGCGGACCGCGTCACCATCCGCTCCTACGGCCCCCTCGGCCTGTTCTCCCGCCAGGGCGGCCACAAAGTGCCCTGGAGTGTACGGGTTCTGCCCCCCTTCACCAGCCGCAAGCATCTGCCGTCGAAACTCGCCCGATTGCGTGAACTCGACGGCCGCACCAGCGTTCTGACACGAGGCGAAGGCACGGAATTCGACAGCCTGCGGGAGTACGTCCCCGGCGACGACACCCGCTCCATCGACTGGCGTGCCACAGCGCGGCAGTCGGCGGTCGCGGTACGCACCTGGCGTCCCGAACGCGACCGGCGCATCCTCCTCGTCCTCGACACCGGCCGTACCTCCGCCGGCCGAGTCGGCGACGCCCCCCGCCTGGACGCCTCCATGGACGCGGCACTCCTCCTCGCGGCCCTCGCGTCCCGCGCGGGCGACCGGGTGGATCTCCTCGCCTACGACCGCCGGGTCCGCGCCCTCGTCCAGGGTCGCGCCGCAGGTGACGTCCTCCCGTCCCTCGTCAACGCGATGGCCGCGCTGGAGCCCGAACTCGTCGAAACGGACGCCCGCGGGCTCACCGCCACCGCGCTGCGTACGGCTCCACGCCGTTCCCTGATCGTCCTGCTCACGACACTCGACACGGCCCCGGTCGAACAGGGCTTGCTTCCCGTGCTCGCCCAGCTGACCCAACGCCACACGGTTCTGCTCGCTTCAGTGGCCGACCCGCATGTCGCCCGCATGGCGACGGCCCGGGGAAACGCCGACGCGGTGTATGAGGCAGCGGCGGCCGCACAGGCCCAGAGCGAACGGCATCGGATCGCGGAGCAACTCCGCCGGCATGGCGTGACCGTCGTGGACGCGACACCTGATGATCTCGCTCCCGCATTGGCGGATGCGTACCTGGCTTTGAAAGCAGCGGGCCGGCTCTGATTCCCGGGCGACGGGGGCCGGCCAGTTCTCAAACGCGAAAAAGCCCCACACCGTGAGGTGTGGGGCTCTTTCTCAATATTTGTTCGGCGGTGTCCTACTCTCCCACAGGGTCCCCCCTGCAGTACCATCGGCGCTGTAAGGCTTAGCTTCCGGGTTCGGAATGTAACC